>DASZUP010000310.1:0-1814 GCA_035547635.1 Pirellulales bacterium | reverse complement strand
TGGCCGTTGTCATTTCCGCCGTCGGCCGCGCCGACGACGCCCCTGCAGAGAAGACCGTGCTCAAGGTCTATCCAGTGGGCGACATCGTTGCCGCCGCTGCGATGACTCCAGGCGGCGGCAAAACGACCCTGGCGCAGTGGGGGGCGGAATACTCGGAAACGATCATGGCCCTCGAAGAGCTCAAGGGCATCGTGGAGACGATGTGTGAAGAGCGGCCTGTCGCCGTCAAAGCCTACGCCCCTTCGCTCAGCCTGATTGTCCGGCATTCGCAGGCAGGACACGAGGAGATTGACAGGCTGTTGAAGAAGCTGGCCGAAGACAGCGAAATCTCGATCGAGTTAGAGTGTCGACCGTTGTTCTCGCAAAGTCCGTCGAAACTGCTGAACGACGGCCATACTGAGGCCGAGCGAAAACAATTGGAATCGCTGCTGTCGAAACCGCAGTTGACCGAAGCAGAGGCTGCCGAGTTGTTGAAACTCATTCCTCCGCCGGAGCAGAGCCAGTCGGTAAGGCTCAGAACCGGTCGTCGCACGCCTTGGAACGACGCCGGTCGCCCCTGCACGGCCATGGGACGCGTGAACCGCGCCGCCAAAACCGTCTCTGTTCGCATCGACAATGTCGTCAATATCCAGAACGATGATGAAACGCTGTTCGCCTCGCAATCTTTCGAACTGCAAAAGGGCGAGGCGGCGCTATTTCATCACTATTGCGACGGCGGACTTGTCGTGTGGCTCGTCACATCCGAAATCCTCGAAGCTGAGGAACCGGCTGCGCAAGTGGATCAAAAGAACTGAGGATCTTCGAAGCCGCCAAGGCGCCAGGAACCGCCTGGCGCCACTCGCTGTTTGAAGATCGTACGTCGAGCCGCTCGCAGGCGGGCGTCAATCGTCCAGCGGCAGGACCTCGACCTTGCGGATCGAGACCTTGCTGCCGGGATCATGCTGCTGGAAGGCGAAGTGGCCTTCTTTACAGGTCTTGGCGAAATCGAGGTACTCGTATAGTTCGTCGCCGGCGACGGTGATCTTGATGCGCGTCATCTCGCGGCCGCGCCACTTGTCGTCTCGCACTTCCAACTCGTACGTGAACCACGTATCGGGCTTCACCAGTTGTTTGTAGACGTGGCAGAAGCCGTAGAGCGAGCCGGTGCGAATCGGATCTTTGTGCGTGCTGTCGATCTGCGCCTCGTAGCCGTCGGAGAAGGTGGGCTCGGCCGGCGTACGGAAGTACAGACCGGAGTTTCCGCCGTCGTTGATCTTGATTTCCGCCCGGTAGCGGAAATTCTTGTAAGGACCTTTCGTCGAGACCAGCATCGACGCCGGCCCCGACCCGCAAATGGCGCCGTCCTTGACCTCCCACTTGCTTTCTTCGTTCCCGACCTTCTTCCAGCCAGTCAGCGTTTTTCCATCGAACAACGAAATCCATTGGGGTTCGTCGGCCGTGGCCAGCGATGGGGAAAGCAGGGCGATCAGCGCCGCAGCGCCGAGAACGAAACGAGTCTTTCGAATGTGCATCGGTGATTTCCATGATTTCAGGAGGGAATGCGTTTCGGGGCCCATTATGGCAGCCGACGATGGGCAATTCCAGCTAGCGGGACGGGAGCTGACGGGGCGCGAGGCGCTGCCGTACCGCCACCCGCCGCTGAGCCTATACGAAAGCTTCGCGCGTGACGGGCGTTGCGTGATTCGACGACCGAACGTCCCAGGGCCTGCGGGCGGCAATGACCGGGCGCCAGGCCCGCCAGCCGTGGAATCCCCGCCTTCGGGCGGGAAGGGTCGGCGTCAGCCGCAAGCGAAATGATTCCGCACAAACTTATC
>DASZUP010000309.1:0-6887 GCA_035547635.1 Pirellulales bacterium | reverse complement strand
CCGGCCTTTAACCTGACGAAGCGCATCGCCACTCGCGCAAAGAGAAAGCCGTCGCGGACGGTTTGGCTGGGATCGGCCCGCCGACTATGTTGGACCACCAAGTTCGCGATCGCTTAGAAACCGCTTACGAATGAACTACTTCGCCCACGGCCGCCCGTTTGTCGACGATCCTTATTTCCTGGCCGGCACGGCCCTGCCCGATTGGCTGAACGAGGTATCCCGCAGGGTAAAGGCACGGTCTAAACATGCGCAGGCGTTCGTCGAAGATGCCGATCCGCGACTGGCGGCTCTGGCCCGCGGCATTGTCCAACATCATGCCGACGACGGCTGGTTTCATGAGACGGCGGCCTTTGCCGAGTTATCCTGGAAATTGACCGTGCTCGTCCGCGACGCCTTGCCGCCCGACGACGGCCTGCGGCCCAGCTTCCTGGGGCATATCCTGGTCGAGTTGCTGCTCGATTCGTTGCTGATCGCCGACGAGCCGGAGCGGCTCGAGGCCTATTACGCCGCCCTGACAGCCGTCGACCCGGGGTTTGTCGAGCAGGCCGTCGGCCGGATCGCCACGGCGGCGCCCGAACGTCTGGCCCAGTTCGTGCCGCTGTTTATCCAGGAGAGATTCTTGTGGGATTACGGCGACGATGGCAAACTGTGGTTTCGCTTGAATCAGGTAATGCGGCGAGTCAAACTGCCGCCGCTGCCTGAAGCGTTCTGCACGCTGCTGCCCGAAGCGCGGCGACTCGTGGCTGAGCGCAAGGCTGAATTACTCGCCCCGACAGAACCCGAACCGTTGAACCGCACACGCGAACCTGAAGCGTCAGCGAGGGCGAGAGAGCTCGATTGACGTCCGCGCCGCCTCGCTAACGCTTCGGGTTAGTAACCAGCGAAACCCGTCCGAGATCAGGAGACCTGCATGAAATTCGGCATGAACATGCTGCTGTGGACCGACAACCTCACCGAAGCACACCGCCCGGTGTTGGAACGGCTTAAGAAGATGGGCTACGACGGCGTCGAGTTTCCGATCTTCGACTGCGACGTGAAGAAGTACCAGGAAGTCGGACGCTGGCTCGATGAACTCGGGCTGGAACGGACGGTCGTCACCTGCGTCGTAGACGCCAACAATCCCATCAGTCCCGATGCCAAAGTCCGCGCCGCCGGCGTCGAGCAGATCAAGGGCGTGCTGGAGTGCTGCCAGGCCGCCGGCGCCAAGATCATCGCCGGGCCGTTTCACTCCGCACTGGGCGGCTTCACGGGCGCGTGCCCTACGGCCGACGAATGGAAGTGGGGCATCGAGTGCATGCAGCGCAATGCGGAAACGGCCGAGAAGTGCGGCGTAATGCTGGCCGTGGAATACCTCAACCGCTTCGAGTGCTACCTGCTCAACACGGCGGCCGACACGGTCCGGTTCGTCAAAGAAGTCGGACATCCGAGCTGCCGCATGATGTATGACACGTTTCACGCCAACATTGAAGAGAAAAACCTGCCGGAAGCCATCAAGACCTGCGCTGAGTACACCGTACACGTGCACATCTCGGAGAACGACCGCGGCACGCCGGGCGCCGGACACGTGCACTGGAAGGAGACGTTCGATACGCTGAAGGAAACGGGCTACGAAGGCTGGTTCGTGATTGAGGCCTTCGGTCTGGCGCTGCCCGCTTTGGCCGCCGCCACCAAGATCTGGCGCCGGATGTTCGAGAGCGAAGATCAACTCGCCCGCGACGGACTGGCGTTCATGAAAAGCGAATGGGAGAAGCGGAATTAGGCGGCAGGCTGAAAATATCGCTAACCGCCAATCCGTGCCTTCACAGCCTCATGTCCACCCAGCCTGAAAACGAACCGCCTCAGGAGCCTGCCGCCGCTCCGCCGCCGCCGGCCGATCAGGGGCTGTCGCTCAATGACCTGAGTCAGGCCTTTGCGGGCATGCTGGGCACGGGGCAGGATCCGTATGCCGAGCCCGAGCACGAACCGGACGACGATGAATTGGCCGTGGCCGAGGCCGCCGGCCTTGATCCGACGGAACTGGGCCGTCAACCAGCGGCGCCGAACGTCGATGATGCCTGCGAGATCTCGCCCAAGAGCATCTTGGAAGCCATGCTGTTCGTGGGGAGTCCGGACAATCAGCCCCTCTCCAGCGAACGCGTGGCCGGCATGATGCGCGGCGTGAGAGCCGTCGAGATCGACGAGCTGGTCAAGGAGCTCAACCAGCAGTACGACGAAAGCGGCTGCCCCTATCGCATTTTCAGCGAGGGGGAAGGCTATCGCCTGTTGCTGCGGGAAGAATTCAACCGCATCCGCGACAAGTTCTACGGTCGCGTCCGGCAAGCCAGGCTCTCGCCCGCGGCAATTGAAGTGCTGTCGATCATTGCCTATCAGGGCGGGCAAACGACGGACGAGATCAACCGGCTCCGCGGTACGCCCAGCGGAGCGATCCTGTCACAACTCGTCCGCCGACAGCTCTTGTGCATTGAACGCGACCCCGACGCGCCGCGCACGCCTCGCTATCACACCACCGACCGCTTTCTCGATCTGTTCGGGCTGGAAAGTCTCGATGATTTGCCTCGCAGCCAGGAACTGGACAAGAGGTAAGCGCGCTTTCGCCGTCGGCGGCTGCAAAATTGGGGAGTCCGAGGGAAAGCCATTTAAATGCTGTGAGATCGCCGCCTGCGTTTGGCAATCAGTCCGTCTGTTTAGCGCCGCCCCCGGAATGGGTGGACCTGGTCGCCGGACGCCAAGTGCTTGCAGGCCAGCCACTTGCAAATAATTGCCGAGCCGCGCAGACTGCAATGAATCCCGTTGTTAGAATAACCGACTATGTCGTTGCTGAAGCGGCGGCGAAAAAGCGAAAGATTGTGGCGGCAGCCAAGGCCCCGCCGGGCCCGCGTCGTCGGTACGACTGCCTGAGTGCAACACACAAGAGATGGACAGGTTGGGAAACCTGTCGTCGCGTCGACATGAGCGATTATTTGCTGCTTTCACTTCCGGCCCCACGTCGGGCGTAGCAGTTCCGCCAGTCATCTGAGCCGCCAGTCATCTTGAGCTGTATGTCACGCCGCAATCATTTTGCCGCTCTTCGAGAAGCGTCGCCCACCGTACTTCCATCCTTGCTGATGTGCGACTACGCGCACCTGCAAGCGGAAGTCGACCGGCTCGAAGCGGCAGGCGTCGCCGCCTTGCACCTCGACGTGATGGACGGGCACTTCGTCCCCAACTTGAGCTACGGACTGCCGCTGGTTGAGGCCTTCCGCAAGATGACGCGGCTGCCGCTGGACGTCCACCTGATGATTTCCGATCCCGGCGAGTACGTCGAGCGGTTTTTCGATGCGGGCGCCGACGGCATGACCATTCACGCCGAGGCGGTCGAAGATCCACGGCCCGTACTGGAAAAGATCCGTAATTTGGGCGCTTCAGCGGGACTGGCGATCAACCCGCCGACGCCCGTGTCTGCCATTCGCAACTGTCTGGACATTTGCGATCTGGTGCTGGTGATGAGCGTGATGCCGGGTTTCGGCGGGCAGGCGTTCGACCCGCGGGCGCTGGAGAAATTGAAGGAATTGCGTTCCCTGGCCGATCCCGACTTGCTGTTGGAGATTGACGGGGGCGTTCACGAAAGTACGATCGGCGACTGCACGGCGGCGGGGGCTCAATTGCTTGTCGTCGGTTCGGCCATATTCAAATCAGGCGATTATTCCGCGGCCATCAACAACCTGACCAGTCTGGCCGGCTCGCACTGAGTGTTCCCCTTTGAGGAGGTTCTACAAAAAACAAGCGATGGTTCAAATTGTATTGATCCGTCCAGGCGCCACGGACTACGACCAACAAGGACGCATCCAGGGAGTGCTGGACGTTCCGTTGTGCGACCAGGGCGCCAACGAAGTGCTTCGCGTCAGCGAAGAATTGAAAGACCAAGGCTTGGAGGTGATTTACGCGTCGGACTGCGAGCGGGCGCTGCAGACGGCCGAAGCTATCGGCAACGCGCTCGGCGTTAAAGTCAAAACGCTCGACAACATGCAAAATCTCGACCACGGCCTGTGGCAGGGCATGCTGATCGAAGAAGTAAAACGCAAGCAGCCGAAGGTTTACCGGCAGTGGCAGGAACAGCCGGGCAGCGTTTGCCCGCCCGAAGGAGAAATGCTGAGCGAAGCGCAGCAGCGGGTGCGCAGCGGCGTTGGCCGCTTGCTCCGCAAGCACAAGCAAGGCAAAGTGGGGCTGGTAATTCCCGAGCCGCTGGCCAGCGTGGTCCGCTCTTATTTGGCGCAAGCCGAAGTGGGCGACTTGTGGCGGGCGGGAACGGCTCACGGGACTTGGGAAATCATCGACGTCGAACCGCACACCGTGGCGCATAGCGGTTGACTGACTTTTCGCGTTTTATACAGCTCCTTATCGACGGTTTGCCGGCCTGGGGCGGCGACGCGGCGAGAAACTCGACGCCTTGCACCCCAAAACTGAAACGCCGGCCCGCGGGAAACACGCCATGACCGCCAGCAAAACGGAAACTCAACCAGGACCACCCAGCATGAAACGCCCCAAACGCGGCGTGCCGGAGGGACTGTGGAAACAGTGTCCCGGTTGCCAGGCCACCATCTACGGAAAAGAAGCCGAGCGGCGGTTGGGCGTTTGTCCCGAGTGCGACTATCACTGGTACGTTTCGGCGCCGGAGCGCATCCGCCAGTTGCTCGACGAAGGCACGTTCGAAGAGTGGGACGCACAACTTGAGCCGACTGATCCGCTGGAGTTCGCCGACAAAAAACCGTATGCCGAACGCTTGAAGGCCGAGCAGGCCCGCACCGGCATGCGCGACGCCGCCATTACCGGCAGCGGCATGATCCGTGCTCGCCGCGTGGCCTTTGGCGTGACCGATTCGGCGTTCATCATGGGCAGCATGGGATCCGTGGTCGGCGAAAAGCTGACCCGGCTCGTCGAGCGGGCCACCGAGCAGCGCTTGCCGTTGATCATCCTCAGCGGTTCGGGCGGCGGCGCCCGCATGCACGAGGGCATCTTGTCCCTGATGCAAATGGCCAAAGTCTCTGCGGCCCTGGCCCGCTACGATCAGGCCGGCGGCCTATTTATTTCGGTGTTGACCAATCCGACCATGGGCGGCGTGGCGGCCAGCTTTGCCTCGCTGGGCGATTTGATCTTTGCCGAACCCAAGGCCCTGATCGGTTTTGCCGGGCCGCGCACCATTCAGGCGACCATTCGCATTGAACTGCCCAAGGGCTTTCAGACCAGCGAGTTCCTGCTACAGCACGGCTTTATCGATCGCATCGTGCGCCGGCAGGACCTGAAAAGCGAAATTGCCCGCGCCATTGACTACTGCGGAAAATAGCCCTGCCCGCCGCCATAGGGTATGTTATCGGTGAGGCCAGCAACTACCGGAAACCGCACCGCTCCCTATGGGTCTGCTCGACCAGTTCAAATCCATCATCAGCGGCGGCCGCGTCGACGTACGCGCTCGCTATGAGTTTCTGCGCGCGGCCATCTCCGGCACGATGTCGCAGTTCTATAAGGCCCGCGACCGCGAGACGGGCGATATCGTCGGCGTCAAAATCCTGGATCCCAAGAAGACGGCCGAATTCGAGGCTCGCTTCAAGGGACTGAAAAAGCCGACCGAAGGCGAAATCCTCTCGCAGATCAAGCATCCGCGGGTCGTCAAAGTGCTGCAGCACGGCGTCACGATGCAAGGCGAGCCGTTCGTGGTCATGCAGTTCATCGAAGGGCCCGGGCTGAATTCGCTGATCATCGGCAAGAGCGAACTGCTCGACGGTCGCCGCGTGCAACTGATCCGCCAGGCGGCCGAGGCGCTGCACGCCGTTCACGAGTCGGGCTTCATTCATCGCGACGTTTGCCCCCGCAATTTTGTCGTCAGCCCGGAAGGAGACGACCTGACGCTGATTGATTTTGGCCTGACCGTCCCTGCCACCGAGGCCTTCATGCAGCCGGGCAACCGCACCGGCACGCCCAACTACATGGCGCCCGAACTGGTCAAGCGGCAGCCGACCGACCGCCGGCTGGATATCTTCGCCTTCGGCGTCAGCGCCTACGAAGTCTGCACGTTCCAGCTCCCCTGGGAACGCGGCACGACCGGTCTGGTGGCCATGAAGCACGCCGAGCACGCTCCGGTCGAGATTCAACGATACCGACCGCAGATTCATCCCAAGCTGGCCGCCGCCATCCACAAGGCCATCGAACGCAATCCCGACAACCGCTTTGCGACGCTGAAGGAATTCCTGAGCGCGATCGAAACGGTGGAGTCGGAAGACGCGTAAGCCGAGTCCAGGTCTGAAGCGTACTTGCGTGAAGCCAGGAAGTCGCTTCTAAGCAATGCAGCTGACAAGTCGGGCCTTTCCGGCCAGGTGATTCATGCTGGCGCGCCGCTGTCTGGTTCTACGACGATATGGTAGAATGGTTACAAGGCCTTCAAGCATCACTCTTTTCCATTGAACTGGCTAGATGTGGATGGAACCATTGATCCGCGCGCGGATTATATAGCTCAACTGGCCACGCATCTTGGCCGCGAATGGCCAAGCATCGTTGCAGCCAGGAACGCGGCCGGCGAGGTATCGGAACTGCTGAGCCGCTCGTTGACCGAGCGATTTGGAGCGTTCGCTTCCGGCGACGTTGATGTAATTGCCTTTGGCTCCTTGGCCCGTCAAGAATGGACATCGGGCAGCGACGTGGATTGGACGCTGCTCATCGACGGCGAAGCGACGCCGGATCACCGCATTCTGGCGAGGGACGTCCGCGATGCGATTGCGGGAACACAATACCAAGGTAAGAACCTCCCTCTGCCCGGCGCGGAAGGGATTTTCGGCAACATGGCGTTCAGCCATGACGTCATTCACCATATAGGCGGTCAAGCCGATACGAACAAAAATACGACGCAGAGAGTGTTG
>DASZUP010000308.1:0-2337 GCA_035547635.1 Pirellulales bacterium | reverse complement strand
GGATGACTTCCTTTTTCGCGCTCGTAGCGTCTACCCAGGCCCAGATAGGTTCCGGCGAGAGAGTAGAGCAGGACTTCTGCGCCCGAACCGAAGGGATCGTACTCGACGATCAGGCAGTCCTCACGGAATTTTAGGTCGACGGCGTAATAAGCTCTGCCGAGCCGAACGTCGGAGAAGTCATCGTTGACGGTGCGTCGCTCCCGACGGTGAAAGAAGGTCAGCACGCTGTTCAGCTGGACCGACCGCGTGAAACGCGAGCCGGCAAGGTAGCGGTCGCGAGGCGTTTCGCGGGTCTCGCTGTGCACGTGGACGTGATAGGCGGTCTCGAGCCAGGCCGCGAAGGCGCGGTTCAGTTCGTCGAGCGTGAGCAAGGCGGCGGCCCGCACTTCGGCTTCCAGTTGTTCTTTGACCCTGCGGAAGAAGCGTTCGATCAGGCCGCCGGCGGGCGGGTCGCGGGGCGGCCGGTGCAGCAGGCGGATGTTCAGCGCGGCGCATGCCAGCGTGAACGCCTTGGCATGATAAATCTTGGCGTTATCGTGCGCCTGGGCGGGGATTGGGCGGCCACAGAAAGCGGGACTCTTGCCGCTTATTTCCGTCAGTTAAAATGCGACGTAGCAGAAGTCATAAACGGAGAATGGGATTTTCACTCACTGCGCTCCAGTCCTAAGGGGCGGAGATCGCCTCTTGCCTGCATTACACCCCCATTTCCCACCCTCCAAGCCGGCCGCAGTTCAAGATTTGACATCTTTTTGATTGCCCGGGCACTGGACGGAAAAGCTGAAGCGCACCTGATCGCTCTTGCTTGCGGGCCATGCGCGGTGGACGTTGCGGGCTTTAATCGTCGATTGCTTCATCGCGTCGTGTTCCCCTGATTTAGCGAACGCCTTGCCCGCGAGCAGGGCCGCGGCGCCAGTCCATGCCGACCTCACGATTGACCTTGCAGCGACGTTAGAACGGCTTGACGCGGTCGAGCGCTTTCCAAAGCCAGCCGCGTCGCCAGGAGTCTCGCAGATGGCCTTCTTCGCGTTTGTCGACGCTGAGTTCGGCGATATCTTCGCTCAGTACGGTATTGTTGGGCAGCACGTCCTCGCGCCGCACCACGCCCGATAGCGAGGCGTCCCAGATTTCGTTGTTGTCGCGGACGTGGCGATGGGCTTCGACCACGAGGTTGCCGTTGGGACGCACGTCGACCACCGTGGCGGCCAGGCGGAACTGCAGCCCGTCTGCAGCTCGCAGGTTGCTGCGTCTCACATTATTTGTCCGCCGAAGTCTCTCTTTGGTTGACCGGCGGTTTGGCGCCGTGGCCGGCTGAATTGACGCGGCAACGAGGCGCATAAAAAACGGGCGAGAGCGCTCGCCCGTGCTGGTGGTTCAGGAACTGATCGTCGGCCTCATTCCGACGGAACGTGATTCTCGGCGCCTGGCAGGAAGCGAGCCAGGTATTGCACCGCCTCGACGAAGTCGCATTCCCGCGCGTTCATCGTGAAGTCGATGGGATTGAAGTTGGTCTGGCAATGAAAGCAGCGGGCCAGATTCGTGCGGGGATTGACGGCGGAATGGGTTTCTCGGCAGCGTGGGCAGAGGAAGGCCAGTTGGTCGCCGCGCCGTTTATGCGGCCAGTGCAAGCGGTCGAACAGGTTCTCGAAAGAGATCTCGTTGCGTAAGCGGCGCAACAGATCGTCGGAGAAGTAACGCATGGCAAGGCTCCTGGGCGGGCTTAGGGCAACTGGACTTCCTGAGTGGCCTGCTGGAACACGTCGTCGTCGATGCGCGGCAGCTTGCGAGCCGTGGCTTGCAGCAGGCAGGCAGTGGCCAGATTGTTGATCTGGCGCGGCACTCCACCGGTGAAGTCGTGGATCAAGTCTTTCACCGAGTCGTCGAACGTCTTGGGACTGCCGCCGGCCTGCGTCATCTGAAAGTCGATGTAGTGCGTCGTCTGGTCCTTGGCGAGCGGTCGGAGTTGGTGACGCACGGAGACGCGGTTGAGCAGATCGGCGTGGCCCGTGCGGCGCAACGTGGCCCGCAACGTATCCTGGCCGGCGAGCAGGATCTTCAGCGGCGGTCGGACGTCGAGGGCCGAACTGATCAGCAGCCGCACGTCGGTCAGCGCCGCCGCGTCCAACAGGTGCGCTTCGTCGAATACCAGCAGCATCGTTCCTTCAGTGCGTTCGGCCCGTTCCAGGATCTGCTCGTAAAGCCGGTCCTTGCCTCGCCGCGGCACGTCGCCCAGCTGCGTGACGACGAGCTTGAGCATGCCGGCCGCAGGGAGGTGGCTGAGATGGCAGTAGACCGCTTCGCAATGCTGGGCCCCGAGGCCGTGCAGGAACTGTTTGAGCA
>DASZUP010000307.1:0-2673 GCA_035547635.1 Pirellulales bacterium | reverse complement strand
GGTACTGCTTGAGTTCCTTGCCCGTAATCCAGCCCCGCTTCATCCGGGCGTCCATCGGCAACAGCGACCAGAGGTCGCCCGTCGTGATCTCGCCCGGCATGATCGGCGCGCCAAAGCGGAATCCGTTGGACAGCGCGATATCGGCGCCGGCGGCCTCGCGCACGGCGTCGGTGATAAAGTCGTCCGCGCTCGTTTCCAGCACGTCGTAACGGAAGATCGGCGTTTGCGTGAACCCCACGACTTCTTGCATGCGTTCGCGGTAGGGCTTCAGTTCAGCGTCGACCAGACTCTTCACGCCGGGGTCTTCCTCGAACTCGTCAGCCTCGATCGGAATCAGACGGAAGGCGTATTCTGCGACGCCTCCCTCGGGTTTCAAAACCAGGTCCAGCCGGCCAAGGAACGAACCCATCGAACCGGGTTCGGCCACGATGGTCTTGCCTTCGAGAATCGCCTGCTGGGTGCGCTCGTGCGTGTGACCGGAGAGAACCACGTCGAATTCCGGTACATCACGGGCCAGCTTCCGCGAGGTGGTCAAGCCGGTATGCGTGACGGCGACCACCAGGTCGGGTTTTTGCTTTGCCTTCAGTTCCTGGACGAACTGTCGCAATCCTTCCATGCGACTCGTATCCATGCCATGGAATTGGCTCGGCGGCTGGCGGCCGCTGGCGAAAATATCCGTGATGCCGACGACGGCCACGCGAACGCCATCCCGCTCAATGACGATGGCGGGTTCGAACAGCCGTTCGCCCGTTTCTGTGCTGTGGAAGTTGAACGATGCGACTTGCGCAGTGAGCCGTCGCATCAGGTTATGAAACCGCTCGGGGCCATAGACCGGTTCCCAGTTGCCGGGTACGAACACGTCAGCTCCCAGGGCATTCAGCGGCCGCAGGATCACTTCCCCCTCAGACCATGCCGCCGGCGCCGAACCCTGGAATTCATCGCCGCCGTCGAACAGGAAGGAGGGGCCACGGGCTGTTGCCCGCTCGCGCTCGATGGCAGTCTTCAGCCGGGCAAAGCCGCCCATCATGCGGAAGTTTGGCGTTTCTCCGGGCATGAACTCGGGGTGCGTCTCAAGATGAGCGTGAGTATCGGCAAAGTGCAGCAGCGTCAGCCGCTTGCCCTGCGACGTTGGGCCTGCCGTTGCAATCCGCTCGAGGGCTACCGATGCCAGGCCGGCGGATGTCGCGGCCAGAAAATCCCGTCGGTTCAGAGAGCCATCCATATTTGCTTTTACCTTCCGATAATCGCGGTGCTGCTGCCAGAATCGTCGCGAGCAGTCGAAACGCAAAGCATGTGCCGCCCTGAAGGCGCCGGGCAGCAATTGGCTTAAGCCATTAGGGCAGAGGAGGTTGGCGGCTCTCGCCCGTTCGGTTGGACCGCGCAGGCGTAAACGCATGTTACGCTGACGTGTTAACGCGTTAAGTTAGCGCGCTAACCGTACCATGCCCGATATGGCTTAGAGCCTATCCGAACACCGGCCATGGCCCCAAAACGGGTGCCATGCTTTCACGCTTGCATAGCAAGCGGGTTAGCATGTGCTTGGCGGTATTTCAGCATGCCTACGCTGGCTGGCGCCAGCGAAGGCATGGCACCCAGCCGGTTTTCGGATAGGCTCTTAATCAGGCGAGGATCTCAGACAGCACGCGGCCATTGGGCGTGAGCGCCAGGGGCCGGCCGAGGCGGTCGCTCAGGAGCGTCTCGGGATCGATGCCGAGCAGATGATACGACGTGGCGAGGATGTCCTTGGGAGAGACTGGCCGCTCTTGGACGTCGCTGGCGATCTTGTCGGTTCGGCCCAGCACGGCGCCGCGAGTCACGCCGCCGCCGGCCAGCACGGCCGAATAGGCGCGCGACCAGTGGTCGCGTCCGCCGCCGCTGACGTTGGCCAGTTTCGGCGTGCGACCGTGTTCGCTGATGCACAGCACCAGGGTCTCGTCGAGCAGGCCCCGTTCATCGAGATCGGTAATCAATCCGGCATAACCTCGGTCGAAACCTGGGCAGAGCTCTTCCTTCATGCGCGGGTAATGGTTCGAGTGCGTATCCCACGCCGAACCGGCCAGGCCATATTCGTCCCAAAAGACGGTCACAAAGCGCGAGCCCGCTTCGACCAGCCGTCGGGCGGCCAGGCACGATTGCCCGAACAACGTCATGCCGTAACGATCTCTCACGGGCGCCGACTCCTGGCGCACGTCGAGCGCATGGCCCACGCGATCCGAAGCGACGAGCGAATAGGCCAACTCGCGGTGCTTGTCGAACTCGCCCGGTCCGCCGGCGGCATCGACGGCGCGGCGTCCGGCGTCGAGTTGCTCCAGCAGCGAGCGTCGCCGCGTGAAGCGCTCGGCGCTAATATCGGCTGGCAGCGTGGCGGCAGGGCCCAGCGTAAAACGGCTGTCGGGCGTAATGCCCATGTACGGCTCGCGGACCTCGAGCTGTTTGGCCCCGAGCGTCTTGGTGAAGGTTCGGGTCGCTTCACCGACGAACTCGGTGAAGTGCGGCTGATAGGCGCCGCCCAGCCAGGCCGGATAGGGGCCCGCGCGCGGAACTTCTCCTTCGCGCTGACTGGAAAACGGAAACGGCAAAGCGATGTTGTCGGGCACTTGCCGCCGCTGGCGGTCGCGCTTTTCATTGAGATAAGTTGCCACGGAACCGACGTAGGGCCAATGTCGCACGTCG
>DASZUP010000306.1:0-10694 GCA_035547635.1 Pirellulales bacterium | reverse complement strand
ATTTTTCCTCGCGCTACAATTTCCCGCGCGGAGCGGGTCAACTGCTGGGCGCGGTGGATCGCATCTCGCGCTCTGACGACCGCCATCAAAAGCTCGAGCGGAGCGATCGGCTTAAGGAGCATGTCAGTGAAACCCGCCCGCTTCAATTCGCGGCTCGGGATCGCGGCCCCTTCCTGGACCAGCGCCGTCAACCGCACGTGGTCCAAGCCGGGCAGTTTTTGGAGCCGACGGGCGACGCCCAGTCCGTTCAACTCGGGCAGCGAAAGGCCGAGCAGCACCAGGTTCGGCTTCCACGTGCGAGCTTCCTCCACGGCGACGAGTCCATCGTGCGCCTGCTTGACGCGATGCCCCCAAAGTTCAGTCAAGCTTGCCGCCTGCTGCGCGGACGCAGGTTCGTCGGCGATGAGAATATTTAAACCGGCGGACATGGATGAACTCTCTTAGCTCATGAAAAATCTGACTGAAAGCGGGGAATGCTTTCCCCGGCGCCGCTTGATTGCGGTTGAACGTCAACTATGGCGCGCGGCTACGAAGCAAGAAGCGCTTCGTGGCTTCCGAGAAGATAAGAAGAGAAACCAGCGGCCCAGCAGAGCGCGCCGCCGAACTTCGACCGCTCCGGCGGCTCCTGGGCTGAACCTCACGCCCTGGATCATGGAGGGCCATCGTCCCAAAGACGGCATGGCGAGCCGGACGCGACTCACGCAAACCCGCCCGTCAACACTAGTCTATCAGATTGGCAAATTCCTGCAACTTTGCGATGGGAGCTGGGCGCGCATCGGGCGGCGAATTAGTTGTCGACCAGCGTGAGCAAGACTCCTGCGATGCGGCCATCCCGTCCCGAGTAAGGGCGGAGGGACAAGGAATAATGCTTGCCGCTGGAGTTGCTCACGTTGAACTCTTCGACCTTCCCTTGACGGACGGCGTCTGCGATCAGGGGGGCCAGTTCAGGACACTCGAACGCCGGCTTGATATGGCTGACCGGCCGGCCAATGTCGCCCGGGATCAGGTTCAGCAACTTTCCGGCCAACGGCGTGAATCGGCGGATCCGCAAATTGCGCGAGACCATGACCACGGCGATGTGCAGGTTGGAAAACAAGCTCATCAAGTCTTGATTGACCTGATCTAGCTCCCGATTGCGGCTGTGCAGTTCGTCGTTGACCGTGTTGAGCTCTTCGTTGGTCGATTGCAGCTCTTCTTGGGACGCGTCCAATTCTTCGTTGGAGCTTTGCAGCTCCTCATTGCTCGAAAGCACCTCTTCAATCGCCGCCTGCAATTCTGTATTGGCTTGCTCCAGATCGTGAATGACCGACTGCAGGTATTCCTGGTTGAGAGCCATCTCGCGCTGCCGGCGGGCCGTCGAAGAGCGTTTGGCAGGCTGCGGCGCGCCGGGACGACCCTTCGCGTCTGCGGCAAGCGCGGGCCCTTCGAACAGCACCAGGTAGTGCCGCCGTTCGGACGTCGGTTCCAAGGGAACAACTTCGATGTTCACCAGCGGACCTTCGCCATCGAGTTCGACGCGCAGACCTTCTCGCCGCGCGGCCGCGCCGTGCGTTCGGGCGTCGTTGATCGCCGCTTTCAGGCCATAGATCAACCCGTCGCCGACCATGCGCAGCAAGTTGAGGCTCGCCTCGCCGGAAGCGGGGGAAAGATAGCGGCCGATGCGCCCCTGGAACTGCACGATGTGGAAATGATCGTCGACAATCACGCCGGGCGGAGCGTAGCGGTCGAGCAATACGCGATTCGCCTCGCGCTGGACGTGGCTCTCGTGCGATGCCTTCGACTCGGCGGCCGTCCGAGCCGCCGGAGGCGACGCGGCGCCGGCGCCCGGCGAACCTTCCGCCGTGAGTTTACGATAAAGCGGCAACCGCTCGTCGACCCGGACGAACCGCTCGCCGTCGGGCGTCGACATTTCTTCAGCGAGCAGCAGCAGCCCGCCTGGACGCAGCCCGTACGAAAAGCGATCCAGCAAATTCCGTTGCGCCGCCGCGGTCAACGACGCCAAGCTGCCGCCGCAGACGATCAGATTCAGGTGCGAGAACGGCGGATCCTGCAGCGCGTCTTGCTGCGCAAAGACGCACATTTCGCGAATTTCCCGCTTCACGCGGCACGTCCCGCCGAAGGCCTGAAAAAAATCCGTCAGCCTTCCGTCCGAGATCTCGTCGGCGATGATGATCGGATAACTTCCCGAGCGGGCCCGCTTGATCGCGTGCTCGTTGGCGTCGGCGCCGAACACCTTGATCTCCGCCGGCGTCGAGCGCGCCTCGCAGGCGGCGGCCAGCGCGATCGCCGCCGCATAAGCCTCTTCGCCGCGAGCGCAACCGGGCGCCCAGACGCGGAGCATCTCGCCGCGCGGCCGGTCCTCGAGCAGTCCGGCCAGCGCCGCTTCGGCTGCGGCGCTGAGCGAACGGCCGTCGGAGCGAACGGCCGTCGGAGCGAAACCGCGCAGGCGGCGACAAGAGATCCTGGTACAGTCGACGCGCCTCGACCGGCGTCTGTTCCAGGCCGTCCAGATAGTCGTCCACGTCCAATTTTCCGCTCAAGGCCATGCGCCGCAACAGCCGGCGCTTGACGACAGACCCTTGGTACTGGCTGCCATCGACTCGAACCAACGCTTGCAGCAACTCGAGCAGGCGAGTCATCTGCCGCTCGCTGAGGGGAAAATCGTCGGCCGAGGAGCTGGTTTGCAGGTAGGGATGGCGCGCCAAGAATTCAAGGCAAGCGGCCAACTCCTCGACCGTCAGTCCACGCTCTGCTCCGCCGCCGGCCAACGCCGCAGACGGCATCTCATCGCAGGCGGCCGCGTCCGGCGCTTGCACCAGCCCCATGCCGCCCGACATCGCGATCTCCCACAAACCGCCGGCGCCGTCGCTGCCGGCGCCCGACAGTACGACGCCCAGGGCGCGATGACTCAGCGCGTCGGCCGCCGAGCGGAACAACAGGTCCACGACCGTCCCGTCGCGGCGCCCGGAAGGAATTTCGCTAAGCCAAAGTTTTCCCTTTTCGACGCGGCACTGAAGGTGCGAAGGCGCCACGTAGACCTGATCGGCCGCCAGCGGCTGCCCGTCCTGTGCACTCAGCACCGGCATCGGCGCGGCCTTGCTCAACAGGGCGACCAGGCCGTCGTCGCCTTGCAGCGGCGGACGCGGCGCAAAGACAATCGCCAGTCCCGGGGCCGCCGTCAGCGAGCCCAGCAACTGTGCCAAAGCTTCGGCGCCCCCCTGGGCCGCGCCCATGCAAACCAAGGGAGGCGGTTCCGCGGGCCGGCTCTGCGACGCCTGCTCCGGCGCGTCGCGCGGCGCTGATCGGGCTGCGTTTCGGTCGTTCCCCCCACGTTTTTTATTGGCCATTCTCGGCGCCGTCTGTTGCTAGCTGAAGAGTAAGAGTGCGCGGCTCAGGAGCTCGGGCGCCGTTTGATGGCGTCGATATCCAGCAGGGCGACGACCGCGCCTTCGATCCGGTTGTCCACGCTGCAGTAGGGACGAATCCGCAGCAAGAACCAGCTCCCTTGCGCGTCTTGAATCTCTTCCTCCAGCGGCTGCACTTCGTCGATCACCTGGTGCAGCCGGCGTTCGAGCTCCGGGTAGACGATATTCGGCTTGAGATGCTGGATCGGCCGGCCGACGTCGGTCGGGATCAGGTTGAACAGCTTCTCGGCGGCCGGCGTAAAGCGGCGGATGCACAACGCCCGGTCGACCATCACCACCGCAATCTGCACGCTGCTGAGCAGGTTGACCAGGTCGCTGTTGACTCGGCTCAGCTCCTCGTTGCGGCTGTGCAATTCGGCGTTCAAGGTGTTCAATTCTTCGTTGGTGCTCTGCAGTTCTTCCTTGGCCGTGTCGAGCTCTTCGTTGGTGCTCTGCAATTCCTCGTTGCTCGAGATCACCTCTTCATTGGCCGATTGCAGTTCTTCGTTGTTGACTTCCAGATCCTGGATGGCCGCCTGCAGATACTTGCGGGTCGTCTCCAGTTCGCGCCGCAGTTGCTCCGTTTCCGTCTCTTCCTCGCCGGGCGCGTCGGGCTTTTTCGGCTGGCGCCGCGGCAGCGGCGCGAGGCGGTGTTCCGCATCGGCCGACAAGTCCTCGAACAGGATCAGGAAGTGAATCGCTTCGTCCGGCGCCAGGATCGGAATGACCTCCAGGTTGACTTCGCGGCCATGGCCGTTGAAGGCCACGTGCAGGTCCTCTTTGCGGACTGCGGCATGCGACTTGCGCGCCTCGTCGAGGGCGTCTCGCAGGTCGTGGAGCAAGCCGGCGCGCACCATCTTCAGCACGTGCAGGTTCACCTCGCCCGGCGGCGGCTCGAGAAAATACCCGGTCTGGCCGCGGAACTGGACGATCTCCAGCTTGTCGTTCACCAGCACGCCCGGCGGCGCGTACTTGCTGAGGATTAATTGATTGACTTCTTGCTGGACGGTGCGGTGGATCACGTGTTCTCGCGGCGGTTTGGGACCAAGCAAAGCCGGGCGCAGCCCTTCGCCCGAGTCGGCAAAGCCGTAATCGAGCGGCCGCGCCGCGCCGGCCCGCTTGCTGTACAGGCGGTGTTTTTTGTCGACGATGGCGAACATGTCTCCCTGCATGCCCACCGTCTCGGCGCTGCCCAGCATCAAGAACCCGTTCGGCTTGAGCGCGTAATGAAAGGCCGTCAGCAGCCGTTTTTGCAGCATCTGATCGAGATAGATCAGCACGTTGCGGCAGACGACCAGGTCGCAGCGAGAAAAGGGCGGATCGCGCGCCAGGTCATGCCGGGCGAACACGCACATCTCGCGGATCTTCTTGTTGATCCGGTATTTGCCGTCGACCGGCGTGAAGAACCGCCGCAATCGCTCCGGCGATAACGGCCGAACCGCCGCGTCGCTATAGAGACCGGCGCGGGCCGTTTCGATCGCGTTTTCGCTGACGTCGGTGGCGAAGATCTGCACGGGCACTTCCAGCGATTGCCGCGCCATGAATTCCGCCAGGCTGATGGCCAGGGAATACGGCTCTTCGCCCGTGGAACAGCCCGGCGCCCAGATGCGCAGCGGTTCCTCTGGCTTGCGCTGGTCGAACAGCCTGGGAAACGCCTTTTCGGTCAAGGCCGTGAACGACAGGGGCTCGCGAAAGAAGAACGTGACGTTAATCAGGATGTCGCGATAGAGCTCGTTGGCCTCCTGCGGACGCGACTCGAGCAGGCGGATATACTCGGCGACATTGGTAATCTTGTGCAGCGCCATCCGGCGGAGCAGCCGCCGCTGCAGCGTCGGCCGCTTGTAGTGCGAAAAATCAACGCCGCTGGACGTCCGCAGCATGGCGAATATCTGGTAGAAATCTTCTTCGCTGGGCCGCAACTTGGCGGATTCCAGCTTGTCCGGCGCCTTGGCAACATACGGGTGCTGCGCCAGGTCCAGCAGCGTTTTGCCAATATCCGCGGGCGAGAGCACGAAGTCGGCGTCGCCGGTGGCCATGGCGGCCCGCGGCATTTCGTCTTGTTCGGCCGATTCGGGCGATTGGCAGAACGTGACGCCGCCGGCTTCCTTGATCTGTCGCAACCCGATGGCGCCGTCGCTCCCCATGCCTGACAGCACGACGCCGATGGCGCGCTCGCCGGCTTCCCGCGCCAACGACATGAAAAAGCGGTCGATCGGCAGAAAGGCGCCCAACTCGCCTGCCCGCGGAAAGAGTTTAATCTTGCCGTCGCGGTACTCCATATAGACGTCAGGCGGGATAACGTAGATGCAGCCCGCTTCCAGCGACTGGCCGTCGTATGCGTCCACCGCGTTCATCGGCGACGCCCGAGAGAGCAGCTCCGCGAGCATACTCTCGTGCGAGGGGAGCAAGTGCAGCACGAACGCAATCGCCAACGGAGAACCGGCGGGAAACTGCTCGATCAGGCGTTGGAAGGCGTCGAAGCCGCCGGTCGAGGCGCCGACGCCGACGATGATTGGCGCCGTGTCCGGGGTTTGAGAATCAGCAGCGGGAGTCGAATCGTTAGCCATGGCGTGAGAGGAATCGGAAATGCTTTCGAGGCGACAGTCGGATCGTACGCTGCGGCGCAATTCGCGTTGCGGTTCATGCCGGGCCTGGCGGAAAAGCAGGCCGTCCGGGCAGCGGAAATGCCTGCCGTACGGTGTACGGCATTCATCACCGGGCGGCAAGGCGCGTACCTGCTCGTCGGAGAGACCGTACTGTCACGCAATGCAAGCGGCGATGATCCGCGGACAAAAACGTCCGCCCTCCAGGGGCTAAATAGGGGGTTCTCCGGCGTCGAGGAGATCGTCAACCGATCCGGCGACGGGCGGCAACAACAGCGCGCTGCGCAGCAGCTCGGCATGCTCCCGGCTTTCGACGGACCGCCGGGCGAAATGCTCGGCCGCGGCCGCAAGCTGCTGCGAGCGGGCCCGGTCTGCCATCCGCTGTTGCAACGAGGCATGTTCCTCGAGCACGCGGAGCGCCGTCCACAAGGCCGACTCGACCTGCTGCGAATGATACTTCAGCATGCTCTCGGCGTTGTAGCTGTGACCGACGTGGCAGCGGAAGCGAATTTGCCGTTCGTCTTCCTCTTCCCAGATCGTGCCGCCGCATTCAGGACACGTCAGCGTCGTGATCTTTCCTGTCGGCGGGTCTTGCAACAACTCGGTCCCTTGCCGGGCAGGATCGGGAGGGGGCTCGTGCGATGCGCCGCCGGCCATGCCAGGGCCTCCTTTCGGATCGTCGGCAAGCTCCAACAAAAGCTGCGGCATTTCGGCCGCATTGACGACGTGGTCGACGTCAACGCCCCGCAGCGCACTGAGCGGCATGCTGGGCACCAGCGCTTCCTCGGGATTCTGCACAATGGCAATTCCGCCCCCGCGCTTGATGGCCGCCAACCCATAGCTGCCGTCTCCCAGGCTGCCGGACAGAATGACGCCGGCGACGCGCGGACCGTAGGAGCGGGCCGCCGAACGGAAAAGCGGATCGACCGCGGGCCGAAAGCCATTTTCACGCGGGCCGTGAGTCACAAGCATCCGGCTGCCGCTGATGAGCAAATGACGGTCGACCGGAGCAAAATAAATGCGACCGGGGGTCAGCTCCTGGTTGTTTTCCGCGTAAACGCAGGGCAACTCCGTCTTGTGCGCGACAATCCGGGGCAGCATGCCGGGACTGGAAGGGGCGGTATGGATCGCCACGCACAGCGCCGCCGGCAAGTCGGCCGGCAACTCCCGCACCAGCTCCAGCAGCGCCGAAAGGCCGCCGGCGGAGCCGCCAATCACGAATAAGTCGATCTGCGACAAGGCAAGGCTCCGCGGCATCCATGCGGGTTGAAGTTCGAGGCGTCAGCAGCGAGGCATGAGAAGGCGCCGGCCGGCGACTCGACGGCAACGTTGTCGGTTCGCCCCCACGCGCCGGCGAGCGAACGCGTTGGATGATTCTGAAGCCGTCGCCCGGCGGGCAAGTGCCGTTCCGACAAACGCCTGCCCTCGCCGACCGTGAGTATAACGCGGTCGAGCGAGTTACGCCATCTGAGGCGTCGCAAATCGTCTTCAAGCCGAACGGAGATTGTCGGCGGGCGGGTCGTTACGTGATGGCGTCGAGACACAAAGCGCAGTAACCGCCGTTCGTCCACGAAGCCGCCACTTCCGCGGCAGGGATCCGGTAGCGGCACAGCTTGCAAGCAGGCTGAAGGAAACGTTGCCTGACGCGTGCGAACAGCGAGGTCTCCCAGGCGAACAGCGATGGCTCGCCGACGGACAACACCTTGCAGGCGACGGCGCGATGGTCCGCGTCGAGATAGTCGCCCGCGATCAAGGCTTCCAGCAGCTCCGCCGTCGAATAGGGCTGATCTTCGACTCCCGGCGACGGGCGGCTGAGCGATGCTCGCGACAAAGCGATCGTTTGTTTGTGCTGGTCGGCGCCCAGTCTCGCGGACTCGACCCGCGTTCTTCCCCTCGCCACGATTTCCCGCGCCGAGCGAGTCAGGCTGCGGGCCTTAAAGATGGCATCCCGGGTTTTGACGATCGACATCAACAGTTCTATCGGAGCGATCGGCTTGAGGAGCGTGTCGCTGAATCCCGCTTTTTTCAGTTCGCGTCGCGGAACCCCGACCGGCTCATTGACCAGCGCCGTCAGCCGCACGTGCTCCAAGGCGGGCAGCTTTTGCAACCGATGGGCGACGCCCAGGCCGTTCAATCCGGGGAGCGAAAGGCCCAGCAGCATCAGATCCGGCTTGAAGGCACGGGCTTGATCGACGGCGACCAAACCGTCGTGCGTCTGCTGGACGCGATGCCCCCAGCGTTCAATCAAAGCGGCCGCCTCGTGCGCGGCGGCGCGTTCATCAGCGATGAGAATGTTTAATCCGGCGGACATGGCAACACCTTCTTGGCGCATGATTAAACGACAACCTGAAATACCGTGCTAGCGGCTGATCCGAGGACTCAGCAGCGGCGGGCGGCTGAAAGATCAACCGCCGCGCTCGTACCAGGAGCGAGAAGCGCTTCATGGCTTCGGAAGTAACGGAGAGATAACCCTGCCGCCGCCTCGCGGTCGGCCATCGACCGCTTCGGCCCGCCCTGCACCCTAACAACTACGCGTTCAGAAAGAGTACTCGTCGTGCGACGCCCGGCGGAGGCGAATGCGGACCACGACAAGCCCACCCATCGGTTGCAGTTTATCAAATCGGCAGAGCCTCGCAAGCGCGAGACATGACCCAATCATGCAGTATTCCCTGTTCGGAGCTGAACCGCCCCCCAACCGCGCGGCGGGGAGTCCCTGCAGCTCAGCGGCAATTGCACCGGCTGTCCGCACCGCCTAAGCTCGTGGGATTGCAGGCGGCAGAAGCGTACCTTGCCGGCCGGTCCGATCGAACACGCCGAGACACAGAGCCCAAGATGCCAAACAAGCAGCGGCGGAGCGGATCAGATCCTCGGCCGGGCGTCTCGCAGCTCTCTGCAGACGATGAATTGGTGGTTGTCGGGGTGGGCGCCTCGGCCGGCGGGCTCGGCGCCTTCGAGCGGTTGTTGCGTGGATTGCCGGAACAGCCCGGTTTCGCCATCGTGCTCGTTCAGCATCTTTCTCCACAGCACGAAAGCGCCCTGCCGTCGCTGCTTTCGCCGGCCACGCCGCTGCCGGTCGTCGCGATCGCCGACGGCATGGCGCTGGAAGCGAATCGCGTGTACGTTGTTCCGCCGAACGCGCAACTCCGCGTGGTCGGGCGAAGGCTGCGCCTCGAGCCGCGGCCTGCGGATCTGTCGCAGTACACGCCGATCGATTATTTCTTTCGCTGGCTGGCCGAAGACGTGCAGAACCGGGCCGTCGGCGTGATTCTCTCCGGCTCGGCACACGACGGCGCCTTGGGCATGCGGGAGATCAAGGCGGTCGGCGGAGTCACCATCGTCCAGTCGCCCGAGACGGCCGAGTTTGACGGCATGCCGCGGGCGGCCATCGCCGCCGAGGCGGTCGACCTGGTGCTCCCGCCGGAAGAAATCGGATCTGAATTGGCGCGGCTGGTTCGGCACGCCGGACTACTGCGTCCGGACCAGAAGGACGATCAGACGGCGGCGGTCAGCGACGCCCAGTGGCAGCGACTCTTCGTGCTGCTGAACCAATCAACGAGCGTCGACTTTGCGACTTATAAACTGCCGACCATCCAGCGGCGGCTGCGGCGGCGGATGGCGTTAAGAAAGACAGGCTCGATCGACGCGTATCTCGAGTGCCTGGAACGCGACCCGGCGGAGGTCAAGCGTTTGTTCCAGGACTTGTTGATCCAGGCGACTCGCTTTTTCCGCGAGCCGGAAAGCTTCGAAGCCCTGGGCCGGTTGGTTTCCGAAGAACTGCTGCCTGGTCGCGGCGCCGGCGAGCCCCTTCGGATCTGGATACCCGGCTGCGCCACCGGCGAAGACGCCTATTCCGCGGCGATCGTGCTGCTGGAAACGTTGCGGGAGTGCGGGGCCCACGTCCCGGTGCAAATCTTCGGCACGGATTTGAGCGAAGCTGCGATCGATCGCGCACGCAGCGGCGTCTATCCGCCGAGCATCGCCGGGGACGTCGGCGAATGGCGGCTGGAGCGGTTCTTCAATCGCACCGACGGCAGCTACCGGGTCAACCGCCAGGTGCGCGACACGTGCATCTTTGCTCGACAAGACGTGACTCGCGATCCGCCTTATACGCGGCTGGATCTGATCTTGTGCCGGAACCTGTTGATTTATCTCGGGGCGGCCATGCAAAACAAGCTGGTGCACGTGTTTCACTACGCGCTGCGACCGAACGGATTCCTGATTCTCGGCCCTGCTGAAACCGTCGACCCCAGCACGGATTTGTTTCGCGTGGTGGACAACAAGCAGCGAGTCTACCGCAAGAACCCCGCAGACGCATCCTTGCCGCTTCAATTGTCGGCGCCCCATTACGCCTTCGGCGCACGGAGCGTGCCGCAGGCGTCGGAGCATCCAAGAGCGAATCACGCGCAAGCCGAGGCGAACCGGCTGCTGCTGGAACGCTACGCCCCGCCCGGCGTGATCGTCGACGCAAAGTTGCAGATCATCGAGTTTCGCGGCCAGACGCACCCCTATTTAACGCCCGCGCCGGGCGCGGCGAGCTTCAACCTGCTGAAGATGGTCCAGGAAGGACTCTCGCAGGCGGTGCGTTCCGCCGTCCATGAGGCGCAGCAGAACCATGTAACGGTCCGCAAGGAAGGCTTGCACGTCCGGGTTGATTCGCAGCTTCTTGTGACGAACCTGGTGGTGCTGC
>DASZUP010000305.1:0-3975 GCA_035547635.1 Pirellulales bacterium | reverse complement strand
CTAGGGTCAGCCCTATCACGGGCGAATAAACGAAAAGCGGGCAGCTCAACCGACCTAACGGCGCTGAGCCAATTGTTGACGCGAGGTGCGAACACAACCCCAGACCGCAAGGACGCTGAAGCGAAGGATGGATGTCTTTGGGGATCCGCCGAATTGTGTTCCGCTCAGCTGGGGCGCTTTCGGGAGTGTCAGCCCCCGAGCGACATCGATCTGCAAATCAGCGTTGCCGCGTCGAACGGATGGAACGCCGCTCGGCGGTTCGACAGGGAGGCTCACGCCTCCGGCTCGCCTAGGCGGCGTTCCGGCGCACCTTGGCAATGCACTCCGGCGCGTGTTGGCGAGGCGTCAAAATGCAAAAACTCATCCTGCACGGCGTGCAGAGAACGCCTGACTTGCCCGCTTGATCGACACAATCGATTGCCACAGCGCCCGCGATTGCCACACTGCCCGGCGCCTTTCGATTCGATCCGGCATTTGCTAGCATGCGCTGGCCCGTAAAGGAAGAATGTCAATCGCGCAAGATCCGCCTGGTTTAATATGGCCGCCGGCGCCAACAAGACCTCGAAGAAACCCTCCGCTCCCGCAGCCAACGGCGCTGCGCGCTCCAGCGCGACGCCGATGATGCAGCAGTACTTCGACGCCAAGGCCGCCTGCCCCGACGCGGTGCTGCTGTTCCGGATGGGCGACTTTTATGAAACGTTCCACGACGACGCCAAGCTCGTCGCCCGCGTGCTGAACCTGGCGCTGACCAGCCGCGATAAAGGCGAAAACCCGATACCGATGGCGGGCTTTCCTCACCATCAGTTGGAAAGCTACCTGGGCAAACTGATCGCCGCCGGGCATCGGGCCGCCATTTGCGAGCAAGTCGAAGATCCGCGGCAAGCCAAGGGGCTGGTCCGCCGCGAGGTCACGCGCGTCGTCACGCCGGGCACGGTCACCGATGACGCCTTGCTCGATCCGCACGAGTGCAATTTCCTGTTGGCGATGGTCGACGGCCCGCTTGTCGGCCTGGCATGGGTCGATCTTTCCACCGGCCGTTTCCTGGCAGCGCAGATTCCTCCCGATCGGCTGGCGGACGAGATTGCTCGGATCGGACCGGTGGAGTGCCTGCTGGCCGAGGAGGCGGACGATCCGGCGGTGCGGTTTGACGAACGCGTGGTTCTCACGCGGCGGCCGGGCTGGGTGTTTTCGCACACGGCGGCGCGAGATGCGCTGGCGCGCCACTTCGGCACGCAAACGCTCGAAGGTTTCGGCTTCGAAGACGGCGACGTACCGGCCGTTCGCGCCGCGGGCGCGATTCTGGAGTACCTGACCGAGACGCAGAAAACCTCGCTCGGGCATATCGACCGGCTGATCCCGTACCGCGTGGGCCAGACTCTGGAGATCGACGAGGCGACCCGCCGCAGCCTGGAAATCAGCAAGACGATGCGCGAAGGGCGCCGCGAGGGCTCGCTGCTCGACGTGCTCGACCGCACGATCACGGCGATGGGCTCTCGCCTGCTCGGCGACTGGGTGGGCAACCCGCTGACTGATCTCAAGGCCATCGACGAACGGCTCGACGCCGTGGCCGAACTGGTCGACAACGCGCGGCTGGGCGACGAGTTGCGCGAGCAGCTCAAGCGCATCTACGACGTCGAGCGCTTGCTGGCCCGCGTGACGACCGGACGGGCCAGCCCGCGAGATTTGAACTTCCTGGCGCGCACGTTGCGCACGTTGCCGACCTTGAAGGCCAAGTTGACGGCTCGCACGAGCGCGCTGCTCTCGCGGCTCGAGGCGGAGCTCGACCTGTGCCCCGATATTCGCAGTCAGCTCGATGCGGCGCTCGAGGAGGAGTGTCCGCTGGTCAGCCGCGAAGGAGGCTTCATCCGCGACGGCTTCAACGCCGAACTCGACGCCCTGCGCGAATTGACCACCGGCGGCAAGCAGTGGATCGCCCGCTACCAGGCGGAAGAAGCCGAGCGAACGGGCATTCCCAACTTGAAAGTCGGCTTCAACAACGTTTTCGGCTACTACCTGGAAATCACGCACACGAATCGTGACAAGGCGCCGGCTCACTACATCCGCAAACAGACGGTCAAGAACGCCGAACGCTATATCACGCCGGAACTGAAAGAGTACGAAGAAAAAGTCCTTTCAGCCGACGAGAAGGCCAAAGACCTGGAGCACGAGCTGTTCCTGGAACTTCGCGAACTGGTGATGGCCGGCGCCAGGCGCTTGCGCGGCACGGCGCAGGCTTTGTCTCAGATTGACGTGCTCGCGGCGCTAGCCGACCTGGCTCGCGACCGGGGCTATTGCCGTCCTGCGCTGGTGGAAGAGCCGGCGCTGCATATCGTGGACGGCCGCCATCCGGTGCTCGACTTGCGCTTGACGGACGGCTCGTTTGTGCCGAACGACGTTGCAGCAGGGCCCGAGGACGGCATGCTGCTGCTGATCACCGGGCCCAACATGGCCGGTAAGAGCACGTACATTCGCCAGGCGGCGCTGCTCACTCTGTTGGCTCAGATCGGCAGCTTCGTGCCGGCGCGCCAAGCGACGATCGGCGTGGCCGACCGCATCTTCGCCCGAGTCGGCGCCAGCGACGAACTGGCGCGCGGCCAGAGTACGTTCATGGTCGAAATGACCGAGACGGCCCGCATCTTGAACACCGCCAGCGAGCGGAGCCTGGTGATTCTGGACGAGATCGGCCGCGGCACGAGCACCTACGACGGCGTCTCGCTGGCCTGGGCCGTGGTCGAGTACCTGCACGATCATGTCGGCTGCCGTACGCTGTTCGCCACGCATTATCACGAATTGACCGACCTGGCGTCGTCGCTATCGGGCGTGAAGAACCTGAACGTCTCGGTGCGGGAATGGCAGGACGACGTCGTCTTCCTGCACAAGATCATCGACGGCGCGGCGGACAAGAGCTACGGCATTCACGTCGCTCGGCTGGCCGGCGTGCCACGCGAGGTGCTGGAGCGGGCCAAGCAGATCCTGTCGCGGCTGGAGCAGGACCATCTCGACGAACGCGGCAAGCCGAAGATGGCCAAGAAACGCAACTCGCGAAACGTGGGCGACCTGCAATTGACGCTCTTTGGCCCGACGGAACACCCGCTGATGGACAAGCTGCGTCAACTCGATGTCAACGGCCTGACGCCGCTGGCCGCCTTGACGATGCTGAAAGAGTGGCAGGACGAATTGAACGCCGAACGGCAGACCAAGCCGCGCTGACGTTTAATCGCGCGTTCCAACGAGAACTACATTACTGCAAAGATCGAGGATTTCCCGAGGAGAACGATCATGCCCAAGTATGTCATTGAACGCGAGATCCCCGGCGCCGGGCAGTTCACTGCCGAACAGTTGCGCGGCATTTCGCAAACTTCTTGCGGCGTGCTCAACAAGCTGGGCCCGCAAATTCAGTGGGTCGAAAGCTACGTCACCGACGACACGATCTACTGCGTCTACATTGCGCCGAACAAAGAGCTGATCGAAGAGCATGCCCGGCAAGGCGGCTTTCCGGCCAACAGAATCTCTGAAGTGCGGACGATGATCGACCCGACGACGGCGGAGAAGTAGGCGTCAGACGGCCGCCAACACCTGATTCGCCTCGCGGCACAGCCGGGCTGCTTCCGCGGCGGTTTCCGCCTCGGCGATGGCTCGCACGATCGGCTCGGTGTTGCTGGCTCGCACCAGCAGCCATTTGCCCGGCCAGTCGAGCCGCAGGCCGTCGAGACGGTCGGTCGCCGCGTCGTGGAAATGTTTGGCCAATGCGGCAAGTCCGGTCGGGACCTTGTCAGCCGGAAGCGATATCTTGGTTTTCACGATTTCGTAACGGGGCAATTCGTCGGCCAATTGGCTCAAGGGGAGTTGGCGGGCGGCCATCGCATCGAGCACCAGCGCCATGCCGACAAAGCTATCGCGGACGTAGCCGACGCGCGGATCGATAATGCCGCCGTTCCCTTCGCCGCCGAGGACTGCGCCGTGAGCCTGCATTGT
>DASZUP010000304.1:0-4145 GCA_035547635.1 Pirellulales bacterium | reverse complement strand
CTCCTCGTCCGCATAGACGTACTCAGCGACCGGTTGCTGATCGACCAGAACGGTCAGCTTGCCCGGTTCCTCGCGGAAGGAGACCGACTCAGTCGGCTCGGCGGCGCCCAGCCGGCCGGCCAGCAACAAGACGATTCCGAGGGTCTGAATGCAGGGAGTCTTCATAGCGTGCTCCGGTTTCTCATGCGCCCTCGCAAGCAACAGGCCTTGCCCGCCGCCGTCTGGGCTCTGTGTTTTCGGCTCGGTCCTCTCAGCTTGATCGCCCTGCCGGCTGTTGTACCCGGACGGCGCCATGGAATGCCAGCCTTACGTTCAGGACTATGCGACGAATTCTTGATACGTTTCCTACTCGACTGATGTTAGAATATCAGCACGCTCTGCGAGAAACGACAAGGAAAGTCGTTCGCCAATTTGAGGCATGAATGGGAAAACGAGACCGATATCGCGATCATCCAGACCCTGACTATCAGGAATGGGGTCGCGTCTATCGCACGTTTCCTGGCGTGCCAGAATGCATTCGACTCATCTTAGCCCGCAAGGCAACGGGCGCCTGGGCAGACATCGTCGCGTACGAGCTTGCCGAAAATGCACGCGAAAACCTTTCGGAGTTGATTGACGCGTTTCACGGACATATTTCGGACGGCGTTGCGTTGTATGTGATGATGGCCCTGGAAATGGCGGCGTTAGCTGAGAGCGTGGACTTCCTCTCCGCCGTACTTCAGCAAGGAGATCCGCGATTTGCGCCTTACGCGCGGCGCGCGTTAAAGGCCATCAATACGCGAGAGGCTCGCACGGCGTTATTTCGTGCAATTCCAAACCCAGGATCGGGCGGGACCGAGCCGGATGGTTGTCTGAAAACGAATTGAGCATCTTAAGACCGATGGAGTTGCCACGGCAGACGACCTGCTAGCGCAAGTCAGGCGGCGTTCCGCCCCCTCGCGCGTCATCCGCCCCGGTTCGTGGCAACCATGAATCCAGATTTATCGCCGGCGATCATTCGGGCGGCGATCGCCTGCTGAACGCCGGTGCGGCCCAATTCCGCAAGCTGGCCGGTGACGCGTTTGAAGCCCAACGCCCGTAGCGTGGAGACCGGCAAATCGTCGAGCGGAATGCCGAACTCATGCTGCACGACCAGCGCGGCGGCGGCCGCGATCTCTTCCGGGCAGATCAACCGCGGATCGGTCACGGCGTTCTCGCCGCCGCGCCAACGCACGGGCGGCTGGTGCATGCCGGCCGGCCATACGAATTCGTCGCGGCACTCAAAACGCTCCGCCGCTTCGCCCGCCTCGACGCCGTCCGCCAGCTTTGATTTGATCTGCCCCGTGTAACGGGCCTGGTAAGCGGCGGCGACAATGCGGCACAGCTCATCGCGATGAATCGGTCCCTCGACCGCGGCGACTTGCGACAACAAATCGATCAGCCGCGCATTGCGCATCCGCAGAAGCTGCTGACGCGTGCCGCCGGAACGAAAGACGTACCGCTCGTAATTCGACATGCCGGGGATCCGCGGGGCCGTCTCGTTGTCGTCTTGCCCCTTGGCCGCCTTCCCGCCGCCGGCGTCAGGTGCGGCGAGCACTTCCTCATCGTCTGGGCCTTCCGTTGACCGGTTCCGGTCATCCTCGCTCTCCGCCGCGCCATGCGTCGCTTCTTCGAGGCGCCGCAATAACCTCTCGACTGTCTCGGCGCGGCGTTCGAACCAATCGGCCGACCAGGTCCGGTACAGCTTCCAACCCAGCGAACGCAGCACTTCGTCGCGCAACCGGTCGCGATCTCGCGCCGTGGCCGAAGACTGGTATGTCGCGCCGTCGCATTCGATACCCAATAAATATCTTCCCGGCGACTGCGGGTCGACGACCGCCAGGTCAATGGAAAAACCCGCACAGCCGACTTGAGCGTGTACGGTCCAGCCGCGCGAGCGGAGCTCGCGGCAGACGTCGGCCTCAAACAACGATTCATGGTCTTCGCCGTGCTGGCGGATCGCCGGCAGCGAGCCGTGCTGGGCGAAGTACAAGTAGTCCTTGAGCGCACACACGCCGCGCGGCGTCGAGGCTTTCAGGTCGAGCTGATCGGCGGTCAGCGATGAGAACAGCACGCACCGGCGCCGCGCCCGGGTCACCAGCACGTTCAACCGCCGCCAGCCTCCCTCGCGGTTCAGCGGGCCGAAGTTCATCGACATGCGGCCGTTCTCATCCGGCCCGTAGCCGACGCTCAGCAAGATAACGTCGCGTTCGTCTCCCTGGATGGTTTCCAGATTCTTGACGAAAAACGGCGCCTGTTCGCCCGGTGCAAAAAACTCTTCCAGCTCAGGGTCGCTCTCCGCGCGGCGCAACGATTCGATCTCGTCCTCGATCGCGCGCTGCTGCGAGAGGCTAAAGGCGCCGACGCCTAACGAAACCTCGGGCGACGTTCTAGCATGATCGATCACGGCCTCGGCCACGGCGCGGGCTTCGACGGCATTGTATTGTCCCTTGCCGCGAAAATAGACGCCGTCGGGAACATGGCGGAATGACAGACCGAACTGCTCGCGACTGATCTGCGGGCTGGGAAAGACGCGAAGCTGCCGGTCGTAAAACGCCTGGTTGGAGAACTCGATCAGCGAACTGTGCCGGCTGCGGTAATGCCAGCGCAGCGTCGTCTTCGCCGCGAGACAAACCCGCCCCATGGCGAGCACGCTCTCCAAGTCGCCCGTGTTGATCGAGGCGTCGTCGGGTTCGTCTTCCGCATCGGCGTCGTTGACCACGCCGAAGAAGTTGGTCGGCGGCAATTGTTTCTCGTCGCCGACCAGAATCACTTGCCGTCCGCGGGCGATGGCGCCGAGCGCGTCGGCCGGTTCCACCTGGCTCGCCTCGTCGAAGATCACCAGGTCGAACGAGAGTTTGCCCGGCTCAAGATACTGGGCCGCCGACATGGGGCTCATCATGAAGCACGGCTTGAGAACCTGGACGACGTCGCCGAGTTGCGAAAACAGCTTGCGCACCGGCTTGAGCCCCCGTTTGCGGCGTACTTCGGCTTCGAGCTGTCCCAGGCGCGAGGTCTTCGCAGAAGATCGGCCTTTCTGGGGCCGGCGTGCGTCGGCCAGTGCAATCAACCGCTCGCGGCTGGCGATCAGCCAGCGTCGATCCGCCTGGCGAAAGCGCTGAATGAGCCGTTCGAGATCATCGCCGTGCTGGCGCCGGAACTCCGGCCATTCGGCAAGCATCGCCTCCAGCCAGAGCCGATAAAACTGTCGCAGAAAAGCCCGCGAGCAGGCGTCCGGCTCGGCGAAGGGCGTGTTGCGCCGACACCACTCGCTGAACTCGCGCAGTCCCGCCGCATAACAGGCCCGCGTCCTGCGCCGCAGATCGATCCAATCGCTCACGCCGTCAATCGCCTCGCGACACTGTTGCAGACGACGCCGCCAGGTTTCGAAGCGAGTCGCCTGCGGCTCGTCTCCCAGGAACGCCGCCATGTCGATCGACAGCAACTCGCGAAGCGTTCGTTCCTTTTCCGCCAACTCGTTGCGAGCCGAGGCAAAGCGTTCTCTCAGCCGACGCAGTTTCTCCCGTCCGACTTCGTCACACAACACGGCCAGGGCAGACGCGCTGGTTTCGCCGCGCGCAACCGAATCGCGAATGACGTTCATGGCCGCCGCATGGTTCTGCAGGCGGCTCCAGTCGCTCGCTTCGCCTTGCCAGAGCGCTGCGAATAGTTTTTCTCCTCGGCTCTGCGCCTCGCGTAATTCGGCGGCCAGGCATTTGATTTCCCGGAACGTTTCAAAATCGTCCAGCAGTTGCTCGTCTGCCGGACGGACGCTCGGCAGCAGGTACGCGCGAATCAAGCGTGCGTGGCGATGCCACGTTGGGCGCAACCAGCGAAGCATCGAGCGGCCGTGCAATCGGCGAAACGCTGCGACCGCCGTCCAATCGACTTCTTCCGCCGCCGTCTGCCAGCGCGACGCAAGCGCCGCTCTCAGTTCTTTCAAGCGTTTGCCGCACGCCAGAAGCCCGTCCACGCGCAGCTCTGCGTCGTTCCACGCTTGATTCAATAAATCCGCAGAAGTAATCGTCGGGGCATCGAGCAACGCGTCGACGACGTACACCAGGCGTTCGATTTCTTGCAGACTCTGCGGCTGTGAGGCTTGCAACAACGCCGCAAGTTCACTCGCC
>DASZUP010000303.1:0-2036 GCA_035547635.1 Pirellulales bacterium | reverse complement strand
AACTGGGCCAGTCTTCAATCCGGGAAGTTCCGGGAAAGTCGTCTTCCTTCAATCGCAGCAGGCACAAGTGGCCGGCGTGCGAACTGGGAAAGCCGGAGACCTCGACGTCGTAACGCATCAGGTTGCGCGGCTTCGAGAGCCGGCTGACCTGCCCTTCAAAGAACTGCTTTTGGAAATACCAGCACGGTCCCCACGACAGCACGCAGCCGATATTCAGATCTTCGCCGACGATGTGCCGCAGCATGTCCTCCGGTCCGACGCCTTCGGTCGGAGCTTCGTAATGGGCGCAGCCGGCGCCGTGAACGTGATGGTCGCCCGAAAACCAGCCGTAGTCGGCCAGCTTGATCCACCGCGCCAGGCGGAAGCTCTCGCGATGCGTTTCCGCCGCCGGCACGTCGATCGGGCGTTTGAGGATCCGGTACTCGGGGCCGCGCGTATAGGTCACTTCATAGCGGCCGGCCGGAAGCAGCACCGTTTCGCCGTTGGCGCGGTAGACCTGGTCATGAAAGAACAGGTCGGGCGCCAGTCGCTTGACGCGGGACGGATACACGCGTCCCTGCAGGTCGCGAAACACGAACTGCCCGACGGTCGGCTGGCCGTCGTCGTCGAGCACTTCGAGCGTCACTTTCACGGCCGGCTCACAATCAAAGAGCAGGTTGATCTCGTTGCGAAAGCCGAGATCCTGCGTTCCCTGGCCAACGTCGAACAGCAGCTTGGCTTCGCGCTGGCCCCGGTCGCGGCTGAACATCTGCAGAATGCGGTATTCCAGAACCAGCCCGGAGAGTTCCTTGTTCAGCGGCTGCTGTTCGTACAAGCTGACTTCCAGCCAGCGGTCGGCCAGTTCCTGCTCGCTGATTTTGGCCGCGGCATTCGGCTTGCCGGATGAGCGTTTGTAGACGGGCGCCGCATTCGGGCTGCTGACGCGAAGCGGCGCCGTAACGCCGGCCTCGTTGTGAACCTTGACCAGGAACACGCGCCAGCCCTGCTCGACCAGCTTGTGCGGCGCCGGTCCGGCGGCCACTTTGACTCGACTTTCCGGGTTGATGTCTACGGCCGCCAGGCAGAGCGGATCGAGCACGGCCTGGATCTGTTCGATGCTGGCGGCGGCGTCCTGCTCGTTGAAAGCCTTCTCCAGCGCCAAGCGATCGTCTTTCGGCAGCGGGTTGCCGAGCAGTTCCAGAGCCTGCACAACCCGCGTCACTTGCGCCTTGAGGGGTTGAGCCTCGACCTGCCGGACCACCGGCAACGCCGGGCGTTCGTCTTCATCAGCGATCGCCTGGAAAGCCGCGCCCGCCCAAAGCCAAGCTGAAAAGAAAACGGCCGCCGCCAGCCACGGTGATCGGGCAGATCGCATAGAATGTCTCCCAGGAAAGGTTGCGTGGCCCTGCGACAGATCAAAGCTGCGAAAGCCTGGCGAGCGAAAATAGACCGCGCCGGCGAACGGCTCGTCGGCCGCGGCGTCGCCGTTCATTTTACGTGGCCCAAGGCCCGTTGCGAAGCCTGCAGCCACAAGTGCCCGCCGCGAGTCTGGAACAACGCAAAGATTTCTGGCGAGGGCGAACGAAATGATGAGATTGCGCTCCTGAGTCGCCCCTTTATGGACTCGATCATTATCTTTCGAACCGTCGGCGAACGGATCGCCTGCGATGCCGTCGTGATGGAGTTGCTGGGACTGGCATTTCCTTCCGGCACGCCCTCAAACGAGCAGATCGCTCAATTCAAGCTTCGCGTTCGTTTGCCCGGTTGGGCGAGCGATGGAACAAAGGAAATTGACGTAACTGGCTACGACGGCTGTTATGTCTCCGATCTGCGCACGTTTGCCGACGAGTTACGGGAATGCCTGGGCGGCGGACGGAACCAGGCGATTCTCGAAGGCTACACAGCTCTTTTCCGCCTGCAAATTGAACCGCGGCTGGGCTCCGACTCCGCGCTGGTGCTCGGTAGAATCAGGGCGCCCGCTTGCGTGCCCGAGGACTGGAGCCAGCGAGCAAGATTCTCCATGGAGCACAAGGTAATGGATTTTCCCTTTAGCCTGG
>DASZUP010000302.1:0-1735 GCA_035547635.1 Pirellulales bacterium | reverse complement strand
CTCGTCGGCGAAGATCATGTCCGAAGCGCACGTCACATAATAGCCGCCGCTGGCCGCCACGCCGCCCATCGAAACCACCAGCGGCTTCTTGGCTTTCACGCCGGCCGTGGCCTTGAGAATGATCTCGCTGGCCGTCGCCGACCCGCCGGGCGAGTTGACGCGCAGCACGACGGCCTTGATGGTGTCATCCTCGGCGGCCTTGTCGAGCGCCTTGCGCAACGGCGTGCTGGCGGCGGAAGGCCCGGAACCGCCCGTCAGGCTGGCTTCCTTGTCACCGAGCGTGATCGGCCCGTCGACATAGACGATGGCCACCGAAGTTTTATGGACTTTCTTCTTAGGGCCATTGAGCAGTTCGGCCCACAGGTTCAAAGCGCCGAACGGACTGGAGAGATCGACTTCCGTTTGCTTCTTTTCCCCGTACTTGTGATTGAACGTGAGCTCTTTGCCGAGCGTTTCGTTGAGGAACGCGACGAACTCTTCGTGATGCTCCACGACGTCGATCAGGCCCTGCTCCTTGGCTTTGGCCGCCGTATAAGGTCCGGCATCGACCCAGGCGCGCGCTTTCGCTTCGTCCACGCCGCGCCCCGTGGCGATCAGCTTGAGTTCCGTCTGGAAGCGGCCGTCGAGCAGCCAGTTCTGCATTTCCTCCGCCTGCGGGCTGGGGCCTTCGCGCATGAACATCTCGGCGGCGCTTTTGTAGTCGCCGCAATGCAGGAAATCCGGGGTCACGCCCAGTTTGTCGAGCAGCCCGCGCAGATAAGGCGACTCGCCGTACATGCCGGTCAGCCAGACATCGCCCGTCGGCACGACGCTCAATCGCGTGGCGCCGGCAAGCAGGGCGTATGATTGCATCGTCAGCCCGTCGGCATGGGCGTAGATCTCTTTCCCTTTCTCGCGGAGCAAGGCCATGGCTTGCCGCACTTCCTCCACCTGGGAGGCGTCCAGCGAGGCGCCGTCGGCCGATAGCACGACGGCTTTGATCGCTTCATCGTCTGCCGCCTTGTGCATCCGCTCGACCAGGTCCTTGAGCGACAGGGACTTTTCCGTCGAAAACAGGAAGCCGTCGTTCGAGGGCGTTTCAGTCAACGAGCCGTGCAGCCGAAACACGGCCGCCACCGGCTTGGGAGCGGGTTTGGCTTTTTTCGTTTCCGCCGCAAGGCCGCGAGCCGCCAGCGTCGCGAGCAGCAAAAAGGGGACGAACCAGCGGTCTTTCAAATTCATCATCGAATCTCCATGGATCGACTGGGACTTTCAGCAAAGGGTGCGGCAACCGGCGATGGCCCGGTTGCCGGCAAGGTCCGCAAAACGCTCTTGCCGGTGAGATCGGGCTGGCGACGTTTTTCGCTTGGTGAGAAGTTCGCCGGGCGAAGCCCCAGCTTGCTTCCCATTGGGAAAAAAACACGCCGGCGACCGAGGCGGGAGGCAATGGCATCATCCTCCGTGGGCCCGCCGTCTCAGCCAATATACCGTCTGCCGGGCGGAAAAGCGATTTCTCCCCGTGATCGGCAAATCGTTCGCAGGCGGCGGCCGTCTCTCGGCGCCGGGAAAACACGCTGAAGTCCCATGCGGCGCTAATGGAACGACCAAAGTGACTTGCCGTCGCCCACCGGCAGCGCAATCCGCCTTGTCGCCCCCCTCATCCATCGGGTGGTTAACGCCCCTCGCGGGCGGGCCGGTTTCCCGGGCGTTGGCTCCTGAGGCATGCGTGAGGCACTGCTGGCTGAGAGTGTCAACG
>DASZUP010000301.1:0-5539 GCA_035547635.1 Pirellulales bacterium | reverse complement strand
AACGATTATCGATTGGACGGGGGACGTCAGTCGGCTGGCGCCGAAATTCAAGTTGCCGTACAAGGATCGCGCGTACCTTGGCAGTTGGTTTTCGAGCTATAGGATCAAAACGATTAAACTGACGCCGATCATCTCGCCGGCATCCTCCTCGACGCTTGGCCCAGCGGACGACGCAAGCCGCTAGTCGCTTCCGAATTGCGTCTCGGCGCCGGCCGATTCAAAGGCGCTCCGCTGTACGGCCCCGGCGGGACCGCTCGAGTTCCGATCTGTCGGGAAATCGCTGATCTGCACCGTTCGCCTGGTCGACTCAAATCGTTTTTCTTATGTGTTGCTGCGCCTCATGGCGCGCCCGCCAATGCAGCACTAAATCGACTCCGCTCCTGCGAGGGTTGAGTCACCCCGCCGCATGGACTAGCATGACAGTCCTCTGCTTCACGCTGATCGAGGCGGCCGGGGTATGTCCGCCTTCGAATGCCGTAGCCTGCTCCTACTCGCCGGACGGGCCGCTGCAAAAAAACGAAGCCCTGGCGAGACGACAAGAAAAGGGGGCGTCTTGGACGCAAAAGCAGGGTTCTTGCCGTTACAGGCCAAAGTGACGTGCCCGCATTGCTGGCGCCACTTTTCGCCTGAAGAGGTGCTGTGGGTCTCGCAGCATCCGGACCTGTTGGGCGACGTGCACCTGGGCGCCGAGCGGCAACAGCGTTTCCTGCCGACTCGCTTCACAGTGGAAGGAGACGCGATCGACCCGCGGGGGTTTGCTTGCCAGGGCCTGGCCTGCCCCGCCTGTCATCTTTCCCTGCCGCGGGCGCTGTTGGAGTTGCCGCCGCTGTTCATTTCGATCCTCGGCGCGCCGGCCTCCGGCAAGTCGTATTTCCTGGCCTCGATGACATGGCAACTGCGGCAGACGCTGGCCCAGTATTTCTCCATCTCTTTCGGAGACGCCGATCCGACGGCCAACCGCAGCTTGAACGAATATGAAGAGCTGCTGTTTCTCAATTCGAATCAGGATCAACTGGCGGCCATCCGCAAGACGGAGTTGCAAGGCGACCTGTACGACACGGTGTTGTACGGCGAACAGACGGTTTCTTATCCTCGCCCGTTCGTGTTCTCGCTCAAACCGCTGCCGAACCATCGAAACTTTGCCGGCATGACCCGGCTCTCGCGAGCGCTCTGCCTGTACGACAACGCCGGCGAACATTTCCTGCCGGGTCAAGATACGGCCAGCAGTCCCGTAACCAGGCACTTGGCGCGTTCCAAGGTGCTGCTGTTCCTGTTCGACCCGACGCAAGATCCGCGCTTTCGCCGAGCGTGCTCCGAAAAGACCAGCGACCCGCAGATGCTGGGCGTCGCCCGCACAATGCGGCAAGAGACGGTGCTGGCGGAAGCCGCAGACCGGGTCCGCCGCTTCGGCGGCCTTGGCCAGGGCGAGCAGCATTCGGCGCCGTTGATCGTGGTGACGACCAAGTTCGACGCCTGGTCGCAGTTGATGGGCATTCAGCGGCTGGAGCTGTCTCGCGCGCTGAAGACCGATCGCAATAGCGGCGAGTCGGCGTTGGACCTGGGGCGCATAGAAGAAATGTCGTCGCGAGTCCGCTCGCTGTTGTGGCAATTCTCGCCCGAGATTGTTTCGGCCGCCGAAGGCTTCGCCAAACAAGTCTTGTTCGTGCCGGTCAGCGCCTTGGGCTGCTCGCCGGAGTTGGACCCCGGGACGGGCATGCTCGGCGTGCGGCCGAGCGCCATTGCGCCGATGTGGGCGGAGATTCCGCTGCTGTATGCGCTGTGCCGCTGGATGAAAGGACTGATTCCTTACACCGTGCCCAAAGGCCGGAACAGCGACACTTCCGTTCGGTCCCAGAATGCAGCGTCTTATCCTCGCGTTTGGGGAGACACCGGGACATGAGCCATGAAATCATCTACACGTCGGCCCCTCGGGGATTGAAGCCCGGCGCCCGCGGGTTTTGCACGGTGGCCGCCACCTCGGGCATGGCGCAGCCGCTGGCCGATCGGCTGGAGTCGCTCAGCGGCTACCGGCAGGCGTTCGCCGCGCACGATCCGCAGGCTCGCTTGAATCCGGTGAATTATTCGCACCTGATCATCACGGTCGGGGGACGCAAGTACCACGTGCTCTCGCGCGTGGCCGATGCGGGGCTTGACTACACGCAGCGCTCGAACAAGTTCGCGCACCACGTGGCGCTCGAAGTCAATGAACTGACGCCCGCCGGGCCTGCCTGGACGATGCAACAACCCGGCTTCTTCGAGACTGCTTTCAGCGGCGAGCCTCGCCTGCTGGGCGTCGGCCGGAAACCTCCCGCCGGCGCCGCGTCCCCGGCCGTCTGCGCGCATTGGCAGCGAACAACCGGCGACGCCGGCTGGGGCGGCGTGCTGGCCGAGGCGGCGCTGGCGCAACCGCAGAAACCTGTTTATCTGCTCTTCAAACCAGGACAGGACTTGTTGCCGCTGGTGGCCGAAGCGTTGGCCTTGTTGCCGGCCGAGCGGCGTTGGCAAGCGACGTACAGCACCTATTTCACCCGACTGCCGCCGGGCCTGGAGTGCCAGTGGCGGTTTCTGCTTTCCGGCAGCGAAGAAGCGAAGGCCTCCACGCGGCTACCGCACGTCACGCTCGTCAACCTCTGCCAGCCCTTGCCGCCGGCACAAGGCGGCGCTCTGGTCGAAGCGGCTCGCACCGGCGACGCGCCCGTGGAACAAGCCGCTGCGCATCCGCACATCGCCCCGCCCCCGCCGCTTCCGGCCAGCCCGTCGGTCGCCGCACCGAAAGACGCACGAGCGGAGCATCACGATTACGGCTTGACGCCGCTGGCGCCGGCCGGCCTGAGCGATCACAGCGGCATCGATCTTTCGCGACCGCCGCAAACAAACTCCCGGCGAAAGCTTTTGTTCGGAGCGTTTGCGGGCGGAATGCTCGTGGCGGTCCTCCTCGCCGCCGTCGCAGCTAAGGCGGTGCTGAACGGCTCTCAGCGAGTTGCACTAGAGAGAGTTCCGGAAGATCGAGGCAATCAAGTTGAGCATCCAACAGCTCCGCAAGCAAAACACGCGGGGCGCCTCGGGCAAACGGAGTCGAAGCAGAACAAGCCGAAGCCAAAAGACAAGAGCAACGGCTCCTCAGACCCGCCCGCCGAGCCAGACGAAAGAGCTCGCGAAGCAGCGACGGGAACTGAGACGCAGGAAGAAACGGCTCGCGTCGAGGACAGCCACAGCACTGCGCAGCACACGGCGTCAGCAAAGCCGGTTCAGAGCGGCAGCGCCGACCCGCCGGCCGCCAGGCCTCGAACGGTTTCGCCTTTTGCAGACCTTCCCGACTGGCTCGACGTGCCGCTTCCCGGCGGAAAACTGGACGCCGAAACCGTGCTGGTCGAAATACCTGAGATCGAAAACCCGAAAGAAGTAAGCCTTAACTTGTTGGGCTGGATCGGCGCCGGCGCCGATGTCGAATTCACCGACGCGCTGGCCCGGACGGAACAAGGCCCTGTGCTGACGGTCGAGCCGGCCAAGGGGATCGGAAGCGTCGGCGCCGTGACGCCTTTCGCAGAGTTTTATTTCGACGACCACGCGCTCCGTTTCAGGCGAACGGCGAACTTTCGCCGCGACTATTGGTTGCGGAACTATCTGCTCAAAATCGACTATCGCGGTTTCGCCAAGACGTTCTTCTTGCGAGCGCCGTCGATCGTTCAGTCCGGCAAGACGACGGTCGCTTTCGACAAGACGCCTATCGAAATCGGTCTGACCGACATCCTCGATCCTTACGATGAAGAGCTTTCGCCGTACCTGCAGCTCGAGGCGTCGGTGCAGGATCCGGCGGGACGGACACTTGCGCCTTCGGCGGCGCAAGCGAATGATACTGTTACGATCGCACTTCCGATTCAGGGCGAGAGCCCCTTGAACGTCGAATTGCACGTCCGACTTTTTCAGTCTCCGGCAAGCAGCGGACTGCAGATTCATAGCTTTGCCGAATTCCCGCAGTTGGCGAGCCAGCGCCCCGGCAATCAGGAGCAGCGCATCGAGTTTTCCATCGCCCGTCTCGACGCCTGGGAGCAGGAAGCCAACGAAAAGGCGAAGCGGCTGCGAATGCAGATTGCACGGCTGGAGAACACGGCAGGCAAAGCGTCCCGGCCCGTTGCGAGCAAGCCAGGCGCGGCCGCCGGCAAACAACAACCGACATCCTTCGCAGACAGACTGCGCAAAGATGCGACTGTGCAGGAAGAGTTGGCTGCGGAATGCAAACGACGTCGCGCGCTCGTCAAAAAATACAAGGCGACGCTTCAGTTCAAACTCTACTACCAGGTTCGCGACCGGCAGGTCGTGATCGCCCAGACGCAGGACGCCCCGTAGCGCGAAGAGCAGCGAGCATGCGAACTCAACTTGACATTCAGCGCACCGTAGAAGCGATCCAGAGCGCGTTGGCGGCCGATGGCGCCACGCCGATCCGCGAGCTGGACCAGGTCGCCGACGACTATGCGCAGGCTTGCAGCGAGCTCAACCGGCGCTTGCGAGAGTGCCACGACTTGCTGCGGCGCGGGCTGCGAAGCGAGGCGATCCAGCAGGCGGAGATCGAACCGAACCTGCTGGACATGGCCGTGGCGCTCGATTTTCCTGAGCGAGCCCAGTGGTGCGAGTGGCTGAAACATTCCGCCCGGACGGTCCCGCCTGAGTTGCGAATTGATGCCGCGGCGGAAATTAACGCCGCCTACGCGCAGGAAGAACCGCTCGCGGCGCTGTTGGCGCGGCACCGGCTGGCGGCGCTGGGCCGTTCGCCGCTGTCGCAGCGGATCGGAATCCTGCGGAAAATCGCCCAGGCCGATCCGGGCAATCCCGTCTGGCAAGACGACCTGCGGACGTACGAAAAGGGCCGCCATAAGCAGCTTCAGGCCGAGGCCGAAACGGCGGCCAGGAAAAAAGACGTCGCAACTCTGGATCGGCTCGAAACCGAACTGCGAGACTCGGCCTGGCTTGTCCCGCCCGATGGGGCGCTGGTGCAGCGAACGGTCGCCACGGCCAGTCGCTTGCGGCAGGCAAACGCGAGAGAGGAACTGAAAACGCTGGAGCAGGACCTGACGGCAGCCTTCTCCGCTTTCGACGTTGAGCGGGGCCGCGCGCTTCGCGGTCGCTGGCAGGCCTGCGCCGCGATTGCCGAATTGGCGCCCGACGATTCGCTCGCCGTTCTTGCCGCCCCGGCGCTCGAATGGCTGGCCGCGCAAGACCAGCAAGAACAAACGCAGGCGGGTTACTCGCGCGCGGTCGCCGAGCTGGAACTTGCGCTGGACGAAAACGCCGCTCGTGAATATCTGGAGCGGCGCTATCACGAGTTGCTGCGCTTCGAGCGAGGCGCGCCGGAGCTCCTGGAACTTCGCTACCGGCAGCGCTTCGGCAGTTTGGAACTGGCGGCTTCGCGGCGTAACAAGCTCTGGCTGACGGGCATTGCAGCAGGCGTGCTGGCCGTTGGCGGGCTGAGCGGGTTCTGGATCAACCGACGACTCGCCGAGACGCAGGTCGCCGAGACGCAAGCCGTATTGAAGAAGCTGAT
>DASZUP010000300.1:0-2782 GCA_035547635.1 Pirellulales bacterium | reverse complement strand
GTATTCGCGCCAGATCACGCACGCCGCCGAACTGCTCGTTGATCAGCGAGTCGTCGGCGCCGCCGAACAGCTCCTGATAGCGAAATCCGTCGAGGGTGACGACAACCACGTTTTCCGTTTTGCGCGCCGGAGCCGCCGCTTTGACTGCCGCCGGATGTGCGCACGCCGCGCACAACATCAAACAAACTTGAACAAGCCGCTGGATCCGCCCTCGTTGCGTCATGGCCGCCTCAGGTTCTGCGTCATCTAAGTTCTCTGCTTTTCACCATCGCTTCGGCTAGGGCGCGCGGTAGACCACTTTGCCGCCCACGACGGTTAGCACCGCTCGCAGCTTGGGGATTTGCGCTTCCTCGCAGGTGAAGAAGTCGTCCGTGAGCACGGCCAGGTCGCCGAGCTTGCCGACTTCCAGCGTACCTTTGCGCTGTTCGTCGAAGTGCAGCCAGGCCGCCTCGGAAGTCATCATCTTCAAAGCGTCGAGCCGCGAGACGCGCTCCTGCGGACCGATCAGCTCGCCCGAGTCGGTCTTGCGCGTGATGGCGGCGTACATCGCCAGGAACGGATTGAACGGGTTGAGCGACTGGTCGGGATCGAAGCCTTGCATGTGATCTGAATTGAGCGCTACCTTCACGCCGCCGGCGCGCCAGGTGGCCGCGCCGATGAACGGTTCGATCCGCTTGCGGCCGAAGGCCGACATCAACGCGTCGCCGTCTTTGTAGAACCAGGCCGGCTGCGTATCGACGCAAACGCCCAGTTTCGCCGCGCGAGCTGCCGTATCGGGATGGGCGAAGTAGGCGTGAATTAGCGTGTAGCGTCGCTCGGCGATGGGCGAATCCGCATTGGCGGCCTCGACGGCGTCGAGCACCAGGTCGACGCCCGCGTCGCCCGTCACATGAGAGCTCATTTGCCACCCCAGCCGATGCCCGGTGCGAATGGTATTGTGCACGCGTTCTGCCTGCATCTGCAGCAAGCCGCGATAGAGCGGATCGTTCAAGCCGTACAAGCTGAAGGCCTGCGCTCCGTACGGCTCTCGCATGTAGGCCGTCCCGTACAGCACGCCGCCGTCGACGCCGATTTTCAAGGGGCCGATCTTGACCCAATCGTCTCCTTCGCCGAACCGGAACGGCAGCGCGCGGATGGCTCGTTCGGCGGCCTCCTGCGTATCGTAACCGCCGATGCGGATGGTGAGCGTGGTGCGAACGGGCAGCCGATCGGCCTCGCGCATCTGCTTGTAGATTCGCCAGCCTTCCACGTTCGAGCCGCGTTCGGTAATGCTGGTGATGCCCAGCGTGGTGTAGATGTGCAACAGCTTTTCGAGGCTATCGAGCCCTTCCTCGGGCGTCGGTTGTTTTCTGGGCAAGAATTTGGCCGTGAGTGACGGTGCATCTTCGATGACGCCCGTCGGTTCGCCGTCCGAATCGACGACGATTCGGCCGCGCTCGGGTTGCGGCGTATCGAGAGAAATGCCCGCGACCTTGAGTGCCGCGCTATTCAGGACTTGGAGTTGCCGGTTGGCATATTGCCAGATATAGACCGCAGGCCGGTCGGGCGCGGCGGCATCGAGATCGGCTTTCGTGGGAATGCGGCGCTCGGCGATTCGCGTCACGTCGACGCGTGGCAGGCGGATCCATTCGTTCTCCGGCGTCTGGGGCGCTTGCTCGCGGACCCAGTCCTGAATCTCGGCGATCGAACCGAGCTGCCGGAACGGCTGCACCGCTTCGCCCAAGGCGGCGCCGTAGGCATGGACGTGCGTCTCATTGATGCCGGGAATCACCGTCCGGCCTTCGGCCCGATAGACTTTCGTCTTGGGGCCGACGTACTCTTGAGCGCCTTGATCGTCGCCGACGTAAACGATCTTCTCAGCGCGAACGGCCACCGCTTGGGCCACCGTGCCGCGCTCGTCGAGCGTATGCACGCGTCCCCCGAGCAGCACAAAATCGGCCGGCGCCTCGGCGGCATTTGCGCTCGGCGGCAGCAAGAGGAAGAGCGTCGCGAGCGACAGCAAGCAGATCAATGCTAGGCGGACGAGTGGCATGAGCGAGGATTCCTGATGTTTGGTTCTGGTGCGCCGCAAAGTAGCAGGCACATTCCATGTGCCGCCCGGCGGCGGCCGGTTCACATACTATTTTGCAAATGCCCCCGCGGTGTTGCGGCCTCCCATTCGGCTCCGCTGACGGCCGTTGCACTTTATTCCACTTCCAACCGCAACGCATGCCGCCGCGGGACGCGGCTGGACGGCATACGGAGTATGCCTGCTCCTTTGACGCATCCCATCCTACCCGACTGATCCATCAAAGGCTATTGATGCACCGCTGGCCGCGGCTTATGCTGCGATGAAGTCGCTGCCAGAACCTTCCCGGGGCGCAGACGAGGAGTAATGCACGTATGCGCATGTTGAGACTTTCGGCTGTAGCCTGGTTAGGGTTCGCTGCCTTTGCATCCGCCGGGGACGCACCAGCGACGGATGAGAGCGCGAGCTGGCAGGCTGGCGCGGCGAGCGCCGTCATCACCCCCAAGCAAGACATGTGGATGTCTGGCTATGCGGCCCGCAAGAAACCTTCGGAAGGCGTGGCCTTGGATTTGTACGCCAAGGCGCTGGCCCTCAAGGCAGACGGCGGCGCGCCGCTGGTGCTGGTCACGACAGATCTGATGGGCATCCGCCGCAATGTACGCGATGCCGTGGCCGAGCGCTGCCAGGCCGAATACAAACTGCCGCCGGAACGCCTGTTGTTGAACGCCTCGCACACGCATTGCGGTCCGGAGTACCGGCCCCGCGCCGGGCGTG
>DASZUP010000299.1:0-8612 GCA_035547635.1 Pirellulales bacterium | reverse complement strand
TACATCCAGGAGCCGCCGTTCCTGGTCGAGCTGCCCGCGCAGCCGGAGCCCATCCAACCGCTCCACGGCGCTCGCGTATTGGCCGTGTTGGGCGATTCCATCACGACCGACCATATCTCTCCGGCCGGCTCAATCGCCGCGACGAGCCCCGCCGGCAAATACTTGCAGGCGCAGGGCGTCCAACCGCGCGATTTCAACAGCTACGGATCGCGCCGCGGTAACGATCGAGTCATGACCCGCGGCACGTTCGCCAACATTCGCATTCGCAATCAACTCGCGCCGGGAACCGAAGGGGGCGTGACTCGCCATCTGCCCGACGGCGAACTGATGAGCATCTACGACGCTTCCATCAAGTACAAGAGCGAAGGCGTGCCGTTGATTGTGCTGGCCGGCGCCGAATACGGCAGCGGCAGCAGCCGCGACTGGGCGGCCAAGGGAACGCAGTTGCTCGGCGTGCGAGCCGTAATCGCCGTCAGCTACGAACGCATCCACCGCAGCAACCTGGTGGGCATGGGCATTTTGCCGCTCGAGTTTCCTCAAGGAGAAACCTGGCAGTCGCTCGGCCTGACGGGCGAAGAGACCTTCGAGATTCCAGGTCTCGACGACAACCTCACGCCGCGCGGCAAATTGACGGTTCGTGCAACCTCCGCCGACGGCAAAGTTCGCGAGTTCGAAGCCACGGTGCGGATCGACTCGCCGGTCGAACGAGATTACTACCGTCACGGCGGAATCCTGCCAACGGTGTTGCGCAAGCTGCTGGCTTAGGATTACGGGCCCCGGCCGGAAAACCAATCCGCTCGCTCGCCCGGAGAGGCTAAGACGAACGGGCGGCGAGCTCGTGACCGAGGGCTTCCAGGTCTTCGCGGAAGCGATCGATCGCTTCCACCGGGTTGACGTTGAAGAAGGCCCGGCCATCCGTCTGCCAAAGCTCTCCCTGGGTGCGGAACATGGCGGTGGCGGCTTTCAAATCGCCGACCGCCTCGACTTCCTCCATCAGCCCGCCTTCAATCGCCTCGAAGGAGATGGTCACCGCCACGAACGCGCAGAGATCTCCGCTTTGGCGATCGCGGGCGTAGGAGACGTCGTTTTCAAATTCGCAGTTGGTCCAGCGCAGTCCTCGCGGCCGGCCGCTGGCCGCGGCCAATTGAAAGAACTTGGCCTCCAGGCGTTCTCGCTGGCGATGAAATTCTTTGCGGGCGCGCTCGTAGCGGGCGGCGCGCATCGCGGAGCGGATGGGCTTCCAGGCAAGCAAAGCCGCCGCCCCCGCTGCTGCCGCCACGCCGATCACGACCCAAACCCATCCGGACATGGCATTCTCGCTCCTCGACATGCGCCGCTCAGAGCAAGAGCAGAGCGGCTAACCCGGTATTGTATGGATTCGACCGCAAGCGTGGCAAGCAAAATCAAGCCGGAACGCTACGGGAGTAAAGCTGTGAGAAAGCGCTTTCGCTTCGCGGATGCGTCTTTTATGCTTACCGCTTGCTTTGTTCTCAGCCAACATCCCGCCTTCAGTTCTCTTCATGCTTCTTGGCGCTCACATGTCGATTGCCGGCGGCTACTATCGGGCCGTCGAGCATGCCCAGCGGTGCGGTTGCGACTGCGTGCAACTGTTCACCAAGAACAACAATCAGTGGAAGGCCAAGCCGATCACGGACGAAGAGGCGGAGAAGTTCCGCGATGCGCTGGCCGCCTCCGGCGTCAGCCATCCGATCTCGCACGATTCGTACCTGATTAACCTGGCTACCCCCGACGATGACTTGTGGCGCCGCAGCATCGATGCCTTCGTCGTCGAACTGCAGCGAGCCGAGCAATTGGGCATCGCCTATGTGGTCATGCACCCCGGCGCCTACGTGACCAGTACCGAGGCTGCGGGACTGGCGCGCGTGGTAGAAGCTTTAGATGAAGTGCACCGCCAGACGCCCGAACTGTCCGCCTGCACGCTGCTGGAAACCACGGCAGGCCAGGGAACGGCGCTGGGCTGGCGGTTTGAACATCTGGCGGAAATCAAGAGCCGGGCGAAATCGCCGGAGCGGTTGGGCGTTTGCCTCGATACGTGCCACGTATTTGCGGCCGGCTATCCGCTGCAAACGCCGGAAGAGTACGAATCGACCATGCAGGCCTTCGATACGATCGTCGGAACGGAAGAGATCAAGGCCTTTCACCTGAACGACAGCAAGAAGGGATTGGGCTCGCGCGTTGATCGGCACGACCATATCGGCGAAGGTATGCTGGGCCTGGAACCGTTCCGTCATTTGCTCAATGATCCCCGATTCCGCCAGACTCCGATGTACTTGGAGACGCCCAAGGGGCAGACCGACGGGCTGGAATGGGACGTCATGAACTTGAAAAAGTTGCGGGAGCTGACGGCGGCGCCCGGTCGGGCCAAGCGACGTTCCCGCGACAAAAAAGCCTAGGCTGCGCCCGTCGTCGGGTGGACAGGCCGTGTTTTCGCTCGGCTTGCATTGCGCCAGGCGGCCAAAAGTCAGGCTTTTATCGCATGTGCGGGCCTGGCGAAAACGCCGAGATTATCGCCGGGGAATCGGCCGATTCACTTCGGGTGCGCCGCCAAGTTGACCGGTCCGTAGGCGACGGATAGGATGAATCTGCGGCAGTGTGGCTCTACTCGCTTCGGTCGGAATCGGCTTCCGCTCATGGCTCTGACGTACTTCAAGCGTTTCCGGATGGAAATCGATCTCACGGGGCTCGACTTGCGAGAACCCGTCATTCCGGCCGGTTATCGCCTGGCGGCGTGGGATCCGGGGCTTTTGCCGGCTCATGCCGAAACGAAGTATCAGAGTTTCCGCGCCGAGATCGATGCCAACGTATTTCCCTGCCTCGGCGAGTACGACGGCTGCGTGCGCTTGATGCAAGAAATCAGTCGTAAGGACGGGTTTCTGCCCGAGGCGACCTGGCTGGCGGTCTGCGAAGAGAGCCCGGGCGAATTTTGCGGCACCGTCCAGGGCATCCGCGACCGGAATGGCATGGGGGCGATTCAGAATCTCGGCATCGTGCCCGATCATCGCAACCGCGGTTTGGGCAGCGTGCTGATGATGATGGCTTTGCATGGTTTCCGCCGCGCCGGCCTGCGGCGTGCCTTTCTGGAAGTCACCGCCCAGAACGACGGCGCCATCAAACTCTACCGGCGCCTCGGCTTCGTCAAGGCGCGCACCGTATACAAGGCAATTGAAGTTTCTCCCTTCGCCTTGCGATAAGAACCGCCTGATAAGGCCGTGCGGTCTCTTCATTGCCGGCAGTCTGGCGAATCTAGGCAGACCGCGACCGGTGAGTTGCATCATGGCGCCCCTGTTCCGCAGATCCCTTCTCAGCTTCCTTCTTCAGTGATGATTAGAGCAGATTAGCGATTCCTCGCTGCTCCTCCTCGGTTTGACATTCTCTTTGCAGCCGCCCAAACCGCCGCCGGAGCCGTTTGGGCGAGCGCCGGATTCGCCTTCGCGCTAGGCGCCGCTTCTCCTAGGATACGCAGCCCGTCAATCTGATTTCTCCAAGGGAGCCACCCGCATGGGACGACGTTGTTGCCGCTGGGCGATACGGCTGGGGTTTGCGGCTATTGCCCTGGCGATGGTTTACGCCTGGGCTTTGGCCACGCCGGAGATCGGGCCGGCGACTACGATCCCGCTTACGCCCGCCTCGAGCAAGAACGCCGCCGAGGGATCGGAGCAGGCTCCACTTTGGTCGTTCGGATTTGTCGGCGACACGCAGTTGGGGGAAGGCATCGTCGACAAGATCTTTGCGAAAATGCAGGCGGCCCAGGTCGAGTTCGTGCTGCACCTGGGGGATATCGTCGACAATGCCGAAATCGACGAGCAGTGGGATTACGTCCTTGAGCAAGCCGCTCGCTGTAAGCTGAAACTCATGCCGGTGGTCGGCAACCACGACCGGATGTTGGCTTACGGCGACCGGGGCGAAATCCGCTTCCGCCAGTTCTTTCCCGAATTGCCTGAAACGTTTTACCGTTTCTCACATCGCGGGGTTGGTTTTCTGATGCTCAATTCCGAGCGCTCGCTGGCCCCTTGGACGCAGCAAGGCCGGTTCATCGACTGGCAACTCGAACAACATCCGCACACGGCGGTCGTCTGCTTGCATCGGCCCGTATTCACTTGCGGGCATCGGGACATCGGCAACCAGTTCCTGCGCCGCGTCTGGCTGCACGGCCGCCTCGCCGGTACGGAGGCGGCGCTCGTGCTCAGCGGACACCATCATTATTATGATCGCACCAAACCGCTCGACGGAATCACCTACGTCACCAGCGGCGGATCCAGCCATAAACTCTATGGCGAGGAAACGCCTGACGATCGCACGGCCCTATTCAAAGCGGGCGAGAACCATTACGGGCTGGCGGGCGTATTTTCTGACAGGCTCGACATCCGCATTCTCGACGTAGACGGGAAAGAATTCGACCGCTTCACCGTCCAACTTGCCGGCCAAGATGCGAAACGTGATACGTTGGCCCACCGCGGCGCGAGCAAGCGTTAGCGCTGTTGCCCACGACGGGTAAAGCAATGCGGGCCTGTTTTCTCCGGGAAATAGCTGCGGCGGTACGGCATTTCGCCGGATGTACGCCGCTTCCGGACCGTTGCGAATCGCCACCCGAAGGGTTACGCTCTAACCTTTTCCGCCGGCATATACTGAAGGAGGCGCTGGAAACGCGCCGCTTGGTTAGAAACGGGATCTCAAGTCCTGCTCCGCCCGGCGCCGGTTCGTTACCCATCGTGCCAGTTCGGCCATTGCCCCCCAAAAGAACTTGGAGACTTTGTGCCCCAGTCCATCCTTTCGCACACCTTCGAAAACGGACTTGTATTGCTGGCAGAACCGATGCAATCGGTCGAGTCGGCGGCGTTCACCTTTCGCGTGCCGGCGGGTACGGCCTACGAACCGCACGATCGCGGCGGCCTGGCCGGACTGACTTGCGAATTGGTGCTGCGAGGCGCCGGCGACCGCGACAATCGGCAATTCATCAACGACCTGGAGAACCTGGGCGTCGAACGCGGGGAAAGCGTGGCGGACGTGCATTTGAACTTCCGCGGCGCCACGCTTTCCAAGAATCTGATGGCGGCGCTGTCCATTTACGCAGATTTGCTTCGCCGGCCCCATCTGCCGGCCGACCTCCTGGAAGCGAGCCGATTGACAGCCTTGCAGGAGCTTGCGGCTGTCGAGGACGAGCCCAGCCAAAAGGTGATGCTCGAACTGCGCCGTCGCCACTTGCCGGATCCCTGGGGCCGGCCCAGCCAGGGCCAGCGCGAGGCGCTGGAAGCCATCAAGATCGACGAGATCAAACAGTATTTCTCCCAGCAGTTCCGACCCAACGGTACGATTCTGGGCGTTGCCGGCCGGATCGACTGGCCGGAGCTGAAAGAGCAGGTTGGCCAACTGTTCGCCGACTGGCCTGAGCAGCCGATTCCTTCCATCACGGAAACGCCGACGGGGGCCAAGCGGCATCACATGCAGCACGAGTCGAACCAGACGCAGATCGGCATTGCGTATCCCAGCGTCGCCTATCGAGATCCTGACTATTACCAGGCCTCTGCGGCCATTGGCGTGCTGAGCGGCGGCATGAGCTCGCGGTTGTTTACGGAAGTTCGCGAGAAGCGCGGATTGTGCTACACCGTCTACGCCACGCACGGCACGTTGCTGGACCGGGGCAGCGTTTACTGCTACGCCGGCACCACGGCCGAACGCGCCCAGGAAACGCTCGACGTGACGCTGGCGGAAGTGATCCGGCTTTCCGACGGCATCGAACCCGGCGAACTATCGCGGCTCAAGGCCCGGATTAAGAGCGGGCTGATCATGCAGCAGGAATCAAGTTCGGCTCGCAGCGGCGCCCTGGCGCGCGACTGGTTCTACCTGGGGCGCGTGCGGACGCTGGACGAAATCGAAGCCATCGTCGACGCCCTCACGCCGGAGAGCATTAACGCCTACCTGGCCAAGAATCGGCCGAGCGACTTCACCATCGTCACGCTCGGCCCCAAGCCTTTGGAGACCCCTCATGCAGTTTCGTGAACGTGTGCTGCCCAACGGGCTGGAGGTCGTGGCTGAGTGCAACGACGAAGCTCGCTCGGCGGCGCTGGGATTCTTCGTCAAAACGGGCGCCCGCGACGAGACGGACGACGTGGCCGGCGTGAGCCACTTCCTGGAACACATGATGTTCAAGGGAACGCCCACGCGCACGGCCGATGACGTGAATCGCGAATTCGACGAGATGGGAGCCCATTACAACGCGTTCACCAGCGAGGAAAAAACGGTCTATTACGCGGCCGTGCTGCCGGAATACATGCACTCGGCGCTGGGTCTGCTCGCCGACATCATGCGTCCTTCACTGCGGGAAGAGGATTTCAACACCGAGAAAAAGGTGATTATTGAAGAGATCCAGATGTATGCCGACCAGCCGCCATTCGGCGCCGACGACCATGTGCGCGCCGTCCACTTCGGCCGTCATCCTTTAGGCCACAGCGTGCTTGGCACCGTAGAAAGCATCACCGCGCTCGGCGTGGACGCGATGCGCGCCTATTTCCAGCGCCGCTACAGTCCCAAGAACATCGCGCTGGTCGCCGCGGGCAAGGTCGACTTCGACGCCTTTGCGGCCGCAGCCGAAGAGTATTGCGGCGCCTGGGAGGCGTTCGAAGCCGAACGTTCGATCGAACCGGCGGCGCCCCATTCCGGCTTCGAGTGCCTGCACAGAGACGCGTCGACGCAGGAATACGGCATTCAACTGGCCAACGGCCCTTCGGCGACTGACGACGACCGATACGCCGCCAAGCTGCTGGCCACAATCCTGGGAGACGATTCCGGCAGCCGCTTGTATTGGGATCTCGTGGATCCGGGAATCGCCGAACATGCGTCGCTCGGGCATTACGATTACCAGGGCACAGGCCTGTATCTGACCTATCTGAGCTGCGACCCGGAATACGCCGCGGAGAATCTGCAGCGAATACTCGACATTTACCGGACCGCGGAGTGCGAGGGCGTGACGGCGGCGGAGCTCGAGCAGGCCAAGAACAAGATCAACTCGCGCGTGGTGCTCTCCAGCGAGCGGCCGCGCGGCCGGCTGTTCAATCTCGGCTCGAACTGGACGCACCGCCGGCAGTACCGTTCCGTCAAAGACGATCTCGAAACCGTCGACTCCGTGACGCTTGCGCAGATCGCCGCCGTGTTGAAGAAGTATCCGCTTTCGACCTGCACCACGGTTGCCATCGGCCCGCTGAAGACGCTGCGCGAGCCAAGATAGTTGCGGCTGGGACTGTCTGCGGTGTGAGTCTAGTGCTGCTGGTGCGCTCTCAGCAAGCCATAGATCAATACGATGGCGCCGGTCCCAAAGACGACCAGCTTCTGCCGACGCTGCGACTTTGCTGCAGAAGCAAGCTCATACTTGGCGTAAAGTGCAAGGGCTCCGACCAAGAATGCGTCGAAGTAGTTGACGAGCCTGGCGTATCCGCACGAGATGCTTGCGACGGCAGTGCAATACATCACATCCGCCAGGCTGAACTGAAAGGCGCCAAGCGTTGCAAATCGGTCCTCGGCCTCAGTCGTCGGCGGATACGCTTGCAGCTTCGTCAGAGCGGGCGCCTCAAGGGCTGCGCCGCATGACGGGCAACGAAGTACCGCGCCGGCCGCCGCCCCGCTCACGGTGAGATGGGCGCCGCAACTGCACGGCAGCATGTAACAGGTCGCAGCCATGCGCACATTCTACGGGGTGCTTCGGCGGACTTCAAAAGAGCGCCCGCGACTCACCCCCCGCCAAGCGCCGGCAGAAAATGAAGCTCACTCTTGGGACCGACTTTGGCCGCCAGTCCGCGATTGGTAAACGCGCCGTCGATAGAGACGGTCAGCCCCGGCGTGAGTGCGTCATCTTTTTGTAGCCGGGCGCCCAGGCCGGGATGCGCTTGCTCCAGACTGGCAATCACCTGCCGCACGCTCTCGCCCGCCGCCTCAACACGATCCGCCCCGCCGGTCAGCGAACGAAGCTGCGCGGGAATGAAGACGATAGCCATCGACGCGTAGCCTGCAATCAACGCGGTTACTGGTTCAAAGTCGGAATTCGGAGGTGCACGTGTGATCCGGAATACTCTGCGTTCCGCATTCCCCGTTCCGAATTCCGCATTTGGCTCATGCTTTTCGCAGCGCGGCCCAGACCTTCGGTGGCGACATGGGCAGCTCGAACATCCGCACGCCGGTGGCGCGGTAGATGGCGTTGGCGATGGCCGCGGGCGGGGCGACGATCGGCGTCTCGCCGACGCCGCGCACGCCGTAGGGATGATCCGGGTTGGGAACTTCGACAATCAGCGTGTCAATCATCGGCAGGTCCAGAGCCGTCGGCATGCGGTAGTCGAGATAGCTGGCGTTTCGCATCCGATTCTGATCGTCGAAGAAGTACTCTTCGTTGAGCGCCCAGCCAATACCTTGCACCGAGCCGCCTTGCATCTGTCCTTCGACGTAGGCCGGGTGAATCGCCTTGCCGGCGTCTTGAATGGCCGTGAATCGCAGGATGGTCACTTTGCCGGTATCGGGATCGACCTCGACGTCGACGATGTTCGTGCCGAAGCCGTTGGTCGGGCCTTGCGGATCGACGCTGGCGCGGCCGATCACCGGCGGGCCGA
>DASZUP010000298.1:0-7156 GCA_035547635.1 Pirellulales bacterium | reverse complement strand
TCGCTACGGCAAGCGGGCGAATCAACGATTCTCCGCAGCGAAAGGCGATGCGTTGCTGCCGAAGTCTTCCCCTTGCGGGCGCCGTCCGGCTTTCAAGGCCTGCCACTGACGCCGCGCCAATGCTTTCTCCGGACACGCGACCGGCGTGGCCTGAAGCATTCCCAAGATTCGCTTGGCGGCGGCGTATTGCCGGTCGGCGAGTAACTGTTGCGCCTTTTGAAATCTCTGGCCGTTGATGACGCGCCACAGCCTGTCAGCCAGCTCTGGCGGCGGCGTCGAACGGCGAATTGCCTGGAGCTGTTTTCCCTGACTGTCGGCCAGCACCATGGTTGGCGTCGTCCGTTCGGCCAGGTCGAACGTCGGCACGTGCGCCAAGTTGGATAGCGCCGCGAGTTGGTCGATCGGCAGCACGATCGTTTTGCAGTTCCGCACGGCGCCGCGCAACGGCGGCTGCGCCAATTCGTCCAACAAGGCTGCCGTCTGGCCGGTCAAGGCCGACGCCGCACCGAGATTTCCTGGATTGACGAGCACGAACAATACGGGCATGCCTTCTTGCGCAGCCGCTTTTAGCCTCTCCACGGCGCCTTGCACCAGTTCGCGATTGCCGGTGATTCGCTCGTTAGCCAGCCCCGTAAAAACTGTCTCTTGAATTGCAGGCAGTGGCGCCAGCGGCGTCTGGGCCAACAGGGCATGCACTCGATCGCCGGCTTGCGCTTCATGAGCTTCCGCAACGAGATCCGCATCCGCCTCCCAATCGCCCCGTCCTTTGCCCAACTGGCTATCGAGCCCGACCGTCCAGCGCGCCTCATCCAGCAGCTTATCGGCTGAAACGGGTCCCACTACCGCGTTCAGCACGAATCCTTCGGGCGTGCAAAAGTAACCGGCCACGTTGCCGCCGTTTTTTTGCATCTGGCCGTTGACCTTGGTGACCGTAAAGTCGCCGACTTGTTCGTACGCGCAAATGAAGTGCTTGCTGAAGTAATCTCCGACGCGTTGATCCGACAGGGCGCCCGCCCTGAATTTATGCGCGTTGTTTCACGTGAATTCGTCGCGAGTGAAGTCGCCGGACAGTTGAATGACAAACGCCAGTTTGTGCTGCGCTTCGGCCAGCTTTCCGGCTTCGCGAGGCGAGTCGACCCACGTGATCGTCGTGCCATATTTGTGATCCCCTCCGCCCGGCGACGCCAAGGGGCCGAGCGGCTTAGCGCACTTTCCGGACTCACAGCCGCTGCGTGCGTCTGCCAGTCCTGGCGCCGCGTCGGCGCCTTTCGGCACAGATAACAACAGAACGGCCTCGACAATCAGAACGAACCCCAAGCTGACGCGCAAGATTCCCGCTTTTGACTTTCGCAGCCAAGGACCATTCATGGCGCCACTCCCTTCGCTTTCAACGGTTTACTTCCGCTTGCACAAAGAGAAACATGCATGCAGCGTGCCGGGCCAGATTAAACTGCCCCCACTCAAGAGCTAACCTATTATTGGTTGCGGAGTTGCGTCGGCGGGACTGATGAGTGGGCGGAGACCGCTTGTTTCGACGCGCAGTCAAATCGATAGCGCCCGCTCAATCGAGTTTGATTCGGCGCACAATTGCATCCATCAGGCGCTATGCTACCGACATTCGCCACGGGATTGGTCGGGCCGTATGCATTTGAACCGTTCGGATCGTGCCATGGCTATGCTGCGGAAGAGTTGACGCCTGATTAGACGCCGCAAGCCTCATCCGGTTCGCGGGTTTCTTTCGTGGGGGGCGATGAGGCGATCCGATTGCCAACGCCGCCTTTATCTACCTCACGCGGGAAGGAAGCCTGGGACTGATCGAAACGACCGACCGCGTCACGCTAACGGTCGATCTCGCCGGGACGTTCACCGATCCGCCGCCCGGGGTCGGATTCTTCAAGGGCATCCGATATAATCATAAGGAGATCATCCCTTGAGAATCCGACCGAGCGCAGGCAATGAGGCCAGCCCGAAAAACCAAGGCGACGGCGAAGCGCGTGCGTGAAGACGAGACTCAGAACGACGAACCCTTTTCGCGACGGTCGGCAAGGAACGACCGTTTCACGCTTGGCGTACGCGTGGCCGTCGCGTTCGATCTGACGCTGGCGGCGGTGAACGCCGCGCTGATCCTGGGCGTCGTGTTGCTGCTGCTCCGAGAAAGCCTCGCGGCTTCGGCCGGCGCGCTGCTGCTCCTCGCTGCAGCGTCCTTCCTCTGGAGCGGCGGCAGTTGTCTGATGCATCTCCGCTTCATGACCCAGTTGCTGCTGCTCGCCGACAGACTCGAAAGCGGCGAGACGCCGACGCCGCGTCTCGTGGCATGGGAGGGGCCGGAACTCGACGCCTGCGCGAGAATCGAAGGCTACGCGACCCATTCGTCATCGTCCCAGGTGTTGTACCTGGTCACGGGCGTCGCACTGGCGGCCCTCGCCTTGGCGATGCATTTGTGGGATTACGCCTGGCGCGCCGGCGCCATTGCCTTGGCGCTGTTCATCTTGATGTCCATCGTGATCGGCCTGTCCGCCATTCGCAAGCAAGCCCGCGAAAAGCGCGAGACCGCGAACGCCCCGGCCAATGGGAAAGCACAGGCTGCCCCCAAGTCGTAATTCACCAGCCTCAATTCTCCGGCGCGCGGCCGTGGCGGCGTTCAGGCTCGTAGGGTGGGCATTGCCCACCATGATTCATGGTGGGCAGTGCCCACCCTACGAGCCAACAACCGCTTCAAGTAACGCCGCTCTCGTTGAAAACCATCAAGCGGCTTCCGCTGCTTGCAGCGTTTCGGCGAACCGCCTAGGCTGTTGGAGGCACGGAATCCAAGGAACTCACCATGAACGCCTTGCAGCGGTTCCTCGACGAGCATCACCAGCTCACGCGGCGATATCTTCTCCGTCTCGGCGCGGCGGGACCGCTCGCGCTCGCGCTACGAGCTCGCACGGCGGCGGCCGATCGGCCGGCGCCCGAGTTGGCGGCGGCGATCGAAAAGCTCGAATCGTACTTCACGCCGCAGGATCAATTTCGCGACGTCTCGCGAGGCAAACCGCTGCCGCATTCGTTGCCCGAAGAGCAGAAGCAAGCTGCCGGCTTGACTCGGGAAACGTGGAAGCTGGAAGTCCTCTCGGATCCGGATCATCCGGCAAAGCTTCGCCGGCCGCTGACCAAGGCCGACGGCTCTGCGCTCGACTTCGACGGCCTGATGCAACTTGCCGACAAGCACGCCGTCCGCTTTGCCAAGGTGATGACCTGCCTGAATATTGGCTGCCCGTTGGGCATGGGCATCTGGGAAGGCGTGCCGCTCCGCGAAGTATTCTGGCGGACTGAGCCCCGCGAGGATGCCCGCCGCGTTTTTTATTATGGCTACCACAATGACGATCCCGCGCAGATATTTCGCAGCTCGCTGCCGGTCGGACGCGTGCTCGAAGAACCCTTCGATTTGCCGCCGGTGATTCTCTGCTACAAACTCAACGGCCAGTGGCTCAATAGCGAGCGGGGCGGCCCTGTGCGAATGGTCGTGCCCGAAGCCTACGGATTCAAGAGCGTCAAGTGGCTGACGCACGTCGTAATTTCCAACCTGTACCACGCGAACGATACGTACGCCAACGGCAACAACGACGTCGACAGTCCGCTCAAGACGTTCGCCGCCACGTTATCCGTGCCGCGTGAAGTCAAAGCAGGCCAGCCGATTGCCGTGACCGGCTATGCACAAGTTGGCATCTCAGGCCTGTCGAAGGTTCAGGTCTGGATGGCGCCGGCAGCCGAACAACGGCCGGCTGGCGAAAAGCACTTCGCAACCGCCCCGTGGATCGATGCCCAGCTTTTGCCGCCGCCGGCAACGTGGGGCGGAGACCTGCCTGAGGACAAGATTCCAGACGGAACCTTGGGCTTCGACGCCTCAGGGCGGCCGCTGGCCTGGCCCATGCGGCTGGCCAAGGTCCACTGGGCCGCCCTGCTGCCGGGCCTGCGTGCCGGAGATTATGTTCTGCGTTGTCGGACCATCGATGAAAAGGGCATTGCTCAGCCCTTGCCGCGTCCCTTCCGTAAATCGGGCCACAGCGCCATCGAGACGGTTTCGTTGACGGTCGTTGCTTGATGCGTCGTTAGCAGCCTGCTGGTCGGAAAGACGGCTGATCGCCGTCGGTATCGTTTTCGTCGAAGTGGGAGTGGTTGCCGAGCAGATTACATCCGCTGTCAGCGAATGATCACATGTAGCGGAAGCAGCAGCGTGCAACCGGTCGAACGGCAGCAGCTTATCAGCGAGTTTATCCCATCAACCCGGTCAAGGCCCCCTCGCCGCAGTAGTTGGCATTGCCAAATTGCTTGATCTCGTGGCCGAAGGCCTGGGCGAGCGAGATCAGCAACCGGTTATGCGGCACGGCGGGGAACTTGAGCGAGCGGCCCATGCGGAAGTCGAGCCCGCCGCCGACGAGCACGAAGGGGATGTTGTCGTGCGTATGGCTGTTTCCCTTGCCCAATTCGTTGGTCCACACGATCGTCGTGTTGTCCAATAAGCTTCCAGCGCCGCCGGGTTCCGGCGTTTCTGCCAGTCGCTTTGCAAGCTCCGCGACCTGCTCGCAGTACCAGCGATTGATGCGCGTCAGTTCCTGCTGCGCTTGCTGATCGTCATCAGGCTTGTGCGAGATGTCGTGGTGACGGCCTGCGATGTCGAGCCATGACATCACGGTATCGCCGGTCGAGTAGGCGTATTGCAGCGTGGCGACCCTCGCGAAATCGGCGGCGAAGGCGCGAACCATCAGCTCGATCTGCATGCGGCTCAGCTTCGGCATGTTCTCGTCGCGTTGCTTGATACCTGGCTCCAGTTCGGGCGGCGCCAGCGCCGTTGCTTCGGCCCGCTCGTTCTGCAGTTCCCGCTCCATCTGCCGGACCAACGCGGCGTGTTCATCGAGCAATCGGGCGTCTTCGCCGCTAAGGGCCGAGCGCAGCCTTCTGAAGTCTTCTTGAAGACCGTCAAGCACGCTCGTCAGGCTTTCGCGATGTTTCCTGCGGCCGTAGAGTTTATTGAACATCTGGTAGGGGTCATTGACTGGCGCCACCGGCTTGTTGGGCCCGGCATAGACCATCCGCGTCCAGGTATCGGCCCGCTCCTGCACCAGCACGCCGAACTCGAGCGAACCGAAGCGCGTGTGCGTTTCCGGGCGGCTCTGCAAAAAGTTGCGCAGCTCCTGGTCGATCGACACGCCGCGAGACCAGCCGGCCGGATGCTCCGAGCAGCCCCCCAGCACATTTCCGGGAAACAGCTCGATGCCGGTCAGCAGGCAGCCAATGCCGCGCATGTGCTGGTCGCCGTCGCCACGGACTTTGTCGCAGATGCCGTTTAAGATCAGCGTGCGGTCTCGAAAGGCTTGGAGCGGCTGCAGGCTTTCTTTGAGTGTGTACTGCTCTCCTTCCTCATCGGGCCAGAAGGTCGCAGGAACGACGCCGTTGGGGCTGAAGATCACAACCAGCCGCCGCTTGCGAGCCGACGAACCCGCAAAACCGACGCTGGGAAGATTCAGCACGAACGGCGCCATGGCCGTACTCAGACCCAGATGCCGTAAGAAGTCTCGACGGTTTGTGACGCCAGGCATGGTCAATCACCTCGGGGTTTGGCGGACAGGCGGGGTGGTTCCAGCTTATGAGTCGCCGCCAGAACGGCGATGTCGGCCATCAGGCGGCGAATGTTGAAATTGCTACGGACGAACTTCCGCCGCAAAGTCGGCAAGGCCTCAAGGCCGAAAGCGCGGATCGGATGCTTGACGCTAAAATAGAACAGCTTCTCGACAAATGCGTCTTGCACTTCATCGCTGCTAGCCAAAAACTGAGCCAGCGAACGAGCGCCGTCGAATTTGAGCAGTTCGCCAGAGCGAGCACGGTAAGCGCCTGTAGCGTTGACGGGCTGCTGGTTCTCGGTCGCGCGCAGGCGGCCCGCGGCGTCGAATCGCTCCAGCGGAAAGCCGAGCGGGTTGATCAGGCCGTGACACGACTGGCAAGCCTGAGCGCTGGTTTGCCGCAGCGTTCGTTCGCGAGTCGTCAACTCGGGCTGCTGCGAGGCGGGCGCCGGCGCGACGGCATCGGGAGGCGGCCGCAGCGTGCGGCCCAACAGGCTGCGGGCGACAAACACGCCGCGGCGGATCGGCGACGAATGCGTGGCATCGGCGAACGCTGCCAGCATGTAAGGGTGCGTCAGCAGGCCGGCGCGCTCGCCCGGGTCGAGGCTTACTTTTCGAAACGGCGAATCGCTCGGCAAGTCGACTCCGTAGATCGGCGCCAGGCGGCCGTTGAGGTAAACCTCGTCTGCCAGCAGCAGCCGGCGGAGGTCGGCGTGCTCGTCTGAGAGTACGTCTTCCAGGAACAGTTCGAGAGAAGTGCGCAGATCGGCGGTCGTTTCCCCACCGAACTGCGGAAACTTCTCCTCATCTTTGCGGAGAGCCTTTACCTGATCGACGCGCAGCCACTCCAGCAGGAACTCGCGCAGCTTGCCCTGGCAACGAGGATCGGCGACCATTCGCTCGGCCTGCGCGGCGACTTGATCCCGCGCGTCAAGGCGCCCTGAGGAGGCCGCGGCCAGCAACGCATCGTCGGGCAGCGAATCCCATAGCGCGAAGGACAGCCGCGATGCAGTTGCATAACCGTCGGTCGGTTCGCCGGGCAGATTGGGGTACAGGAAACGCGGAGACTTTAGCGTCAACAACACGACGCGCTCAACGGCGGTTTTCAAGTCGGGCGCCCGCTCGAATTGGCGATCGACGTAAAGCGTTCGCACTTCCGGCGTGAGAGGACGGCGGAAAGCCCGCTCGGCAAAGCGGCCGCAGAATTCGCGCAGCGCGGGCTCGTGCTGTTTCTCAGGTTCAACGACCCCGCAGTAGTCCCCCAACCGCTCGCGCACGTAGGATGCCGCTTCGACTGCAGCGCTGGTCTCGGCTTGATCCCATTCCGGGCTGACCGACGTTCCCCGCTCAAAGCCCGTGCTGCGATCGTCCGGCGGAAAAGGCGTCGCGACGATCAATGTTTCGCGCAATTCGCGCGATGAAAGCCGTTGCGAGGGAATGATCTCCTCGGCGAGGCCGGGGGGCTTCCAGGAGAGCGAAATCGCCGCGGGGGCGACGCGAGCCCGCAGTTGTTCGGGCTTCTTCACTCCCTGTCCCGCCTTGGTGAAATAAAGCTGCAG
>DASZUP010000297.1:0-3804 GCA_035547635.1 Pirellulales bacterium | reverse complement strand
CTGTATGCGGAATTGGCGGCCCGTGAAAACCAGATGCCGGTGATTCTGACCACCGCCTACGGAGACGTTCCCATGGCCGTTCGTGCGCTGCGCGACGGCGCTTTCATGTTTTTGCAAAAGCCCTGCCGGGAACATGAATTGTGGGAAACCCTGCGTGACGCCCTGGCTTTGGATTTGCAGAACTACGAGCAGCGGCGGCGAACCGCCGAAACGAAAGCGAAACTTGCTTCCTTGACTGACGAAGAGCGTATTGTCATGGAACTGGTTTTGGCTGACGTGCCGTGCAAGGCGATCGCTAAGCGCCTGGGCATCGGCATGCGAACCGCGCAGGCCCGCCGCGCCGCCGTGTTTCAGAAGATGTCAGCGGAATCGCTGCCGCACCTGGCGTGCATGATCCAGCACCTGCGCGGCGCCAGCCAGGCCAGCGACGCTCGGCGGCAATCGGCCTAGCCGAGCCAGGCGAACCTAACGCCTGCTGCAGCGGTCTGTTAGGACGGCGAATCTGCGAACCCACGGCCGACCAGCAGGAGGGTCCGCGCCCGACCGATTTCCCCTGCCGGCTTGCCACTGGCTTGCGATTTGATAGTCTGACGCGGTAACTTTTCTGCTGCGGCTTGGCCGTCGGGAAAGCAGCGGCCCCCTACCCGCGCTGCTCTCCCAAACCGGTCGCCGCAAACCCCGCCACGCGCCTGTAGCTCAGGGGATAGAGCAACGGTTTCCTAAACCGTAGGTCGCAAGTTCGAATCTTGCCAGGCGCGCTCTCTTGTCTCCCGTGCGAAACCGGCGACACGATGGCCAACCGGCCCGCGTTCAGAAGACGGGCCGGAAAAAATGCCGCCGTCGGATCGACGAGATGCCGCAGAGCCCGTCAATGTCGCAATGCGACGGTGTAGGGCATTCCGGCCGAAGCCGCTTCTTGGATTCGGCTGAGCAATTCGCTCCGCATCACCGATACCTCCTTGGGCGCTTCGATGCCGAGCCGCGTGCAACGGCCCTCGACCTCCAACACTGTGATGCTGACTCCGCCATCGATGACGATGGTCTCGCCTTTCTTTCTCGATAATACCAGCATGGTGCAATTCCTCCGTGATCAAGTCACTCTACTGAAGCTCAAACCGTCGCGAAAATCGTCTTGATTCGTGCTGAGCATGCGGACGATTGAAGGCTTGAGCGCCATACTTCGCCAGCACAAACGGCAGGATTTCGCCGATTACCTGCAGTCGCTTTTCCTCCTGCAGAGGCGTCCGGGCAAGGCGGTCCGTACATACGACTTGTAGTTGAAGCGGCATGGCGTGCCTCCCCTGCGTTGTGTTTCCAATAGTATCCATATACTGTACGCATGTCAACCCTTGCGTGTTCAAAGAAATTTTGATCTGCGCCCGCCGATCGCGCCGACGGCGGCCCCAACCGGGCGGTTTGCCTGCCGCGGCGAAGCGCCCGCACCGTTGCAGTCTCCAGTAAATCAGTTTCGCGCCGACCGGCGCGCTCCCAACGCAGGCGGCGCCACAGACCGGGCGGCGCTGCTTGCGCATCACTCTGCGGCGCCGCACCGCGCGGGCAAAGGAGTGCACCACGATGGGGCCGCGGCGCAGCCCCGCAAGGCGAAGTTGCTAAGCCGCCCGCTCGGGAACTGCGCGTACACGGAGCGATCCGCGGAATGAGTGGCGAAAAACTCCGCCGCCAGTCCGAAGCGAATCGCTCAATTGCATGGACGTGCGCCGCGCTCAACGCGGCGCGAAGCGCGTGCGGCCCTGCGCGGCTGCGCAGAAATCTGCCCGCAACATCCCGGATGGCGAACAGGGCGACCGGGATCTCGAGCGATGGTCCGGATCGTCGGCAAGAAACCGGTCCTTCGACCGGACCGCGTTGAAGCCGCATCGTAGCGGCTCGCGGCGTTGGCCAAACTGAGTTGAATTTCGGGCGAGCGGGCCTTTGCCCCAGGACGCAGCCGACGGATTGGTGAAAACTCCGGGCGGTCAGTGCGTCCCTTGTTTGCCACTATTACGCCGCCGCCTGTTGATCGTTCAAGGCGGCAAGGACGCGACGGGCATGTTCAATCCCGCCGAGTTGGTCCACAAAGGCTTTCAGGGCCGAGATTTGCTCGGCGGAAAGCCCGTTGCCGTTGCTGCGGGCGGCCGCAGCAAATTGATCATCTTGCCGCTCTTCTCGGCATTGATTCGTCACCAAGAATCTCCCAACGTGGCATTTGATACAGAATCAAGGAGGAGGCCGGCGCTTCAAGCGGGCGGTTCCGTCCGCATTTCCTATGATCGGCCGTCGGTCGCAGCGCCTGTAGTCGCCTTGCTTGCTGGTAAGCTGCGCAAGTCGCGTGCGGCCTGACGACACGCTCCGCACTCCGCGGCGAGGAACGCTTCAACCGCTTATTTCAGCGGCGCGGAAAAATAGCAGCGAGACCGGTTCTGCACCGCCGCCCACGGCAGCTCAGGCGCACTCCAGACCTGCCGATCCTCATGAAACGCCCGTAGTTCAATGCTGTTCAAGCGGGCCAGGCCAAATTGCCAGGCGGTTGAGCCGTCGCTACGGCGACGCGCTTCGATCAACAACACTGCGTCGGGATCGGTTGCCTGAACAAAAGCGAACAGGGCGCCGTCAACCAGCTCGTGTTCGGTGCGCTCATAACGATAAAGGGGCGCCGTCAGCAGGCGAAGATGCGACTCGACGTCATCGCGATCCGTCGCTTCGACTCGAAACCGGCGCGCTAGTTGGCGCATTTGTATCAGTCGCTGAGGGGGCGTCTTGGCAGGCGCGGGCGACTGCGGCAGCGGCTTCAACTCGATTCCGGCAGCGCGGGGCTCCCACAATCTGCTTCCCGCTCGACTCGCTTTCAAACCGCCCAGCGAGAGCGACTGCAACTCAAATGAGCTGTGCTTGAGCGGATGATACCATCGGTAGATGGAAGCAATCGCTTCGGGACGGCCGCCGGCCGTCCAGAGAAAGACGTGACCGTAGACTCTTCCATGCTCCGGGTTCGACCATGTTAATACCGGCTCCTCGCGCAGCGTGAGGGAGTCTTCCGACTTCTCCACGCGACGAACGTCGAGACTGGCCGCCGTTTTGGCCGCGAAGTTTGCGAACTCGCGCTGCTCTTGCCCCTGATCGGCGTCGGCAGCATCGCCTGGCCAGGCAAGGCCGGCGGCAACCAAGAGTGCCGTCATATAAGGCATGATGTCGTCTCCCCTGAGTCGGTTCCACTCCGGCACGATATGGACGCCATGTCTGAAAGTCAAATTAAAGGTCACGGACCGCGGCTATCGCGCGCTTCGCAAGTTCCCCCGGCTCTTGTCGCTCGTCTCGGACCGGGTATTGATTACCGACGAGGCTTTGGCCGAACTGACGAGCGTGCTTCTTGAAGAGCTGAATCTGTGCGAGACGCGAGTCACAGATGCAGGAATCCCCTCGCTCGCCGAGCTAACGCGTCTCAAGAAGCTGGACTTACGGCGCACGGCCGTCACCGCCGCTGGGGTCGCCCAGTTGCCCGCCGCGCTGCCCGACTGCTGGATCATGCGTTGATGGATCGGCGAACAAAGCCGCGGCGAAAAAGCTGGCAAACCGGCATTTACCCGCACTTGCCTCGTGCGTCATGTTAAGGGCCTTCGCCGATGCGGACGTTCGCTGCTTGCGGGTGGGCGCCGGCAGATGCGACGTGTACTCTGCCAACGTCTTCTTTGACAGCCGTACGCGGATTGCGGATTGCTTGTGAACAAAAGAACGTCGGAAAGAAACGGAAAGGAACATGCCGTGAAATCGCAGCGAACGTGGATTCTGGTTGCGCACCTCGTGGCT
>DASZUP010000296.1:0-7076 GCA_035547635.1 Pirellulales bacterium | reverse complement strand
TCGATCCGGCCGCGACGCTCCAAGGAAGCATTGCGTTGCTGGACTCGTCCGGCGCGACGATTGCAAATTCCGCCTCGCTGGCGGCCGGTTGGAAGGCCATGATTGAAAACGCTTCAATTGCCGCCTCGGGGACCTACACCGTGCGGGTGAGTGGAGTCGGCGGGACGACCGGCGGCTACGGCTTGCGGTTGGTGCTCAACGCCCAGGTCGAGGTCGAACCAAACAATGGTACAAATAACGACACGCTGGCGACCGCCGAGGATATCGACGGCAGCTTCACGAGCCTCGGCGGTGCGGCTTCGCGCGGGGCAATTCTTGGCGCAATTGCGGGGACTGGAACGAACAGGCTAGCATCCGAAGATTTCGAAGCAGGCGTGTTGCCTTCATCGTTCACGACTTATTCATCGAGTCCCTACGGCCGCATCCGCGTGACTGCGCCTTTGGGTTACGGAGATTCAAGCCAATATGCGCTGCTGATGGACTCAAGCGCCGTCGGCCAATATGCGCTGAACGAAGCGGTGTATACCGTCGATCTGAATGGAATCTTGGACGCCGGCCTGACCTTCAGGCACATCAGTTACAATGACGAGACCCATTCTCTGCCCGCGGATTTCGTCGGCCACTACAACGGCGACGGAGTAGCCATCAGCGACGACGGCATCCACTGGCGCACCATCCTGAGCGCCCCGACGAATGGAACCTGGATGTCGACCACGGTCGATTTAGCCGCTGCGGCGGCCGCCGCTGGCATGACGTTGGGTTCGAATTTCAAGATCAAGTTCCAGCAATATGACGACTCTCCGATCAGCAGCGACGGGCGCGGTTACGACGATATCACGATTACGGCGCCGCAGGACGTTTATCGTTTCGACCTGGCGGCGGGCGATACGGCGACCTTGCAGGCGACTCCAAGCTCCGGCGGCGCGGTCGGTTTGACGTTGGTCGGTCCCGACGGCGCCGCCTTGGCGCTGGGGACGGCCATCGCGGGCAACGCGGGCGCACTCATCAGCGATTTCGCCGTGCAGACGGCGGGCACGTATTATGCCATCGTCAGCGGCGTCTCCGGAAGCGATTACAGTCTCCTCGTCACGCGAAACGCCGACTTCAACGCCGCGGAGAACTACAGCGCCGCCAGCGCACAGGAATTGCTCGGCGCCCAGGCTTCCGGCGAACAGCGAGTGCTCGGTGCGGTTGCAGGGAACGTAGGCGGCACAGCAGAGGCCGCCTGGACCGACTCCGGGTTTTGGATGAACACCGGCCACCACAATTCGCTCAACAAGAACTATCTCACGGGACAGTTCTACGGCAACGAATATCGCGATTTCTTCGTATTCGGACTGCCGGCGACGAACGAGCCGATCGTGGCAGCGCAGCTCGAGGTGCTTAACCCTCTTTACGTCAGTTCCGATCCCACGGAAACCTACTCTCTGTTCGATGTTTCGACTCCGATCGACCAGCTCCGCGCCAGCGGCGACGGACAGACGGCGATTTTCAACGATCTCGGTTCCGGCGTCGCCTACGGGTCGCAGACCGTCTCCGCCGCGGACAATCAGCGTTACATTACCGTCTCGCTCGACCCCGCGGGGTTGGCCTATCTCAACAGCCATCAAGGCCAACTGGCTGCACTCGGCGGAGCGATGACTTCGCTCGGAGGTCCGTACAATCAATACGCATTCGCTTATAGCTCGGGCAACAGCACCAACGTACGATTGTTGCTCACTTTCGGCAGTTCAGACGTCTACCGTATTCACGCCTCGGCCGCGGGCCAGGCGTTCCACTTCGCCACCAGCACGCCGGCGGACGGCGGCGGGCAATTCGTCAACAATCTCGATCCTCAGCTTCGCATCCTCGATGCATCGGGCGCGCCGTTGACATCCGATGACAACAGCGGCGCGGACGGCCGGAACGCTGCGCTGGATTTCAACGCCCCCGCCGCCGGAACGTACTACGTCGAGGTCTCGCCCTCGCCCCTCACTGCCCAATTGACATCGGGCGAATATGTGCTCAGCGTCGCAGGCAACACGGTTACGCCGCCTGCCTTCCAGGCGTCCGGCGCCGATCTGCCCGACGGCGCCACGCTGCGGATCGCCCCCGGCGCGATTACCGTAAATTTCAACGATTCGCTGTTGCTTTCGACCGTGAGCGCGTCCGACTTGACGCTGGACGGCGTTCCCGCTGCCGGCGTCACCGTGCTGGACGGCCAAACGGTGCGATTCGACTTGCCCCCCGGTCCGATCGGCGACGGCACGCACACGATCAGCATTGCCACGGGGGCGATTTCCGATATTCACGGCACTCCCGTCAACGCCTTCTCCACTTCATTCTTCGTAGACACAACGCCGCCGCGCGTCACGGCGACGTCGATCGCTCCGGGCGGCGTGGCGACGCCCGGGTCGCTGAGCTACCAGGTGACCTTCAGCGAGCCGATGCAGGTCGGCAATCTCTCGGCCGATGATTTCGCCCTGCACGGCGACCTGCGCGGCGCAAACTACGCCGCCAGCGGTTACTTTTTCAATGCCGACGGCACGGTCCTGACGTTGAACTACGCGAATCTGCCGGACGACCATTACACGCTCACGCTGCATAGCGGAGTGACCGGGGGCGGCAACTTCACCGACGTGGTGGGCAACGCCTTGGACGGCGAGTTCAGCGGCAGCTTGCCCTCCGGCGACGGCGCTGCGGGCGGCGATTTTGTCGTGGGCTTCAATTTGGATCCCGGCGCCGAGGCGTTTCCCACGACGTTCAAAGCCGTCGATCCGGCCGGCAGCTTGATCTACGACCCTTCAATGACGCGGACCATCGCCTATGGAGGCGACACGGACGGCTTCACGCTGTCGGTCGATCCGGACCAGACGCTTACGGCGGTGCTCGAGCCGGCCGCGACGCTGCAGGGAACCATCGAGGTCGTGGATCCAGCGGGCAACGTCGTCGCAACCGCCACGGCCGATGCGGCCGGCGACAAGGTCGTGTTGCAGTCGGCGCCAGTCGCCGGCGGAGGCACGTATACCGTCGTCGTCGGCGGCGGCGCGGGCGGAACGACCGGACTTTACCAACTGCAACTAGTTCTCAATGCGCAGGAGGAACTCGAGCAGTACCGCACTAGCACAAGTGCGGTGATCGACCATGCCAGCGGGTTCGGCGATCCCAGCGACCTCGCCCGCAATGGCGCCGCGGTCTTCACAGGAGGCGTCGCCCGGCTGACAAACGGCCAGCAGTTCGAGCCGGCCAGCGTCTTTTCGAACAGCCGCGTGAACATCGATCGTTTCGTCAGCAGCTTCACCTTTCAATTTCACGGCGGCACTTCGCCCATGGCCGATGGGATGACCTTCACGATCCAGGGCGATAGCCCCGGGGCGATCGGACCGAGCGGAGGCGCGCTGGGCTACGCAGGCATCGCCAACAGCGTGGCCGTCAAGTTCGATTTATGGAACGATGCCGGCGAGGGCTACAACTCCACCGGGCTGTTTAGCAATGGAGCGAACCCGAGCGTTCCGTCGATCAATCTGGACGGCACAGGGATCAATCTGCAAAGCGGCGACGCGTTCCGCGTCGACATGAACTACCACGACGGCAATGTTTTGGACGTGACGATTACCGATCTCCAAACCGGCGCCACGGCGGCCCAATCGTACGCCGTGAACATCCCTGCCCTGGTCGGCGGCGACACGGCCTACGTGGGGTTCACCGCGTCGACGGGCGGATGGACGACGACGACGGACATCCAGTCGTGGACTTTCGGCGAGACGACGATTACGGCCGACAATTCCGATAACACGCTGGCCACGGCCCAGAACATCGATGGCAGTTTTCTCAGACTCGGCGGCGCCGCGACCCGCGGCGCCGTGTTGGGCACGACCGACGCGGCCGCAGCCACGGACGACTACGCCTTTACGATGGCCGCCGGAGATACGGCCACGATCGTCTTGACAAGCTTCTCGGGTCAAGCGGTGCAGTTGGCGCTGTTCGGCCCCGGCGGCGTCCCCGAGGCGCTAGAAAACGGGAATGCGACCAACGTCTGTCAGCTCATCAGCGATTTTGCGGCCCCCAGCAGTGGCACGTACTATGCCGTCGTCAGCGGGACGCCCGACACGGATTACAGCCTGGTCGTGATGCGAAACGCCGCCTTCGACACCGAGGAAAACTCGAGCGCGGCGACCGCGCAAAACGTTTTAAGCCAGCAGGCCGGCGGCCAGCAGCGCGTGCTGGGAAACGTTGGCGGAGGCGGGAGCGGCCCGATCCGCGTGGCTGTCTTCGGCAGTTCAAGCTCTCAGGCATCGGCCGTAGCCGCTCAGCTCAACGACGACACTTATTTCGATTTCAGCGCGACGGTCGTCAATTCTGCGGCGGCTCTCGACTCGCCGGCCGAACTGGCAAACTACGACGTGGTCATCCTGGGAGATCGGTACGACTACATTACCGCGCAAATGGCCTCGGCTTTGCGGACGTGGGTCGAAAGCGGCAAAGGAGGCGTCGTGGGCACTGGGTACGCCTATTACAACACGCAGATTTACGGCTACTCCGCCTCGGAACGGGCGGACCTGGACGCCATTCTGCCGCTGAATATGTCTTACAGCTACGCCTACACGCGATATTTCGGGTCCTTGGGAATTACCGACCCTAGCAACCCGATTACGCAGGGCATTTCCGACTTCGGTCCCTATTATGGCGACACGAGTTTTTACGGCGCCGACTCCGACGCGGCCGTGCTCGGCAGTTACACCAGCACGCCCACGATTTCCGCCAAAGCAGCTGGCGAGGGCCGCGGGGTGTATCTGGCGCCGGATTACATCTACTTCGACTACTATGGCAACCTCCGCACCGGTAGCGCCGACCGGTTGCTGGAGCAGGCCGTTCACTGGGCCGCGCCTGGGGATACCGCGGACTGGTATTCCGTCAATGTGACCGACGTTTCGCAGCCCCTACAGCTTGCGACCAGCACGCCCGCCGACGGCCCCGGCGCGTTTGCCAATACGCTCAATCCCAAGCTCGAGCTGTACGATCCCTCGGGCTCGCTCGTTGCGTCGGGCGGCGTGGCCGCTGACGGCCGGAATGAGACAATCGATTACCCTCCCTTAACTGCCGGTATGTATCACGTCCGCGTGACGGCCGAGGGCGCCAGCCACGGCGAATATGTGTTGAGCCTGGCGGGCAATACGGTCACGGCGCCGCCGTTCCAGGTCACGGCCATCGTTCCGCCCGACCATGCCGCCTTGCGCACGGTTCCCGGCTCAGTAACGGTCGACTTCAATGAATCGCTGATGTTGTCGTCCGTGAGCGACGCCAGTCTGACAGTGGACGGTCTGGACGCCACCGGCTTTACGATTGTCGACGCCACCACGATCCGTTTCGATATTCCGGTGCTGCCCGACGGCAGCCACAATTTGAGCATTGCGGCGGGCGCCGTCTCCGACATCCACGGAACGCCCGTCGACGCCTTCTCGAGTTCCTTCGTCACCGATACGACGCCGCCCTGGGTGACGGCGACCTCGATCGCCCCCAACGGCGTGGCGGCGCCTGGGTCGCTCAGCTACCAGGTGACGTTCAGCGAACCGATGAACGTCGGCAATCTCTCGGCCGACGACTTTGCACTGCGCGGAGATCTGCGCGGCGCGAACTATTCCGCCAGCAGTTACTCCTTCAATGCCGACGGCACGATTTTGACGTTGAACTACGCGAATCTGCCGGACGACCATTACACGCTCACGCTGCACAGTGGCGCGAGCGGCGGCTCGAATTTCACCGACGTGGTGGGCAACGCCTTGGACGGCGAGTTCCACGGCAGCTTGCCGTCGGGCGACGGCACTGCGGGCGGCGACTTTGTGGCGGGCTTCTCGCTCGATCCCGGCACGGAGTCCTTTCCGACGACATTCCAAGCAGTCGATCCGGCCGGCAGCCTGATCTACGACCCTGCGATCACGCGGACCGTGGCCTATGGCGGCGACACCGATGGTTTCACGCTGGCGATCGATCCCGGCCAAACGCTCAGCGTACTGGTCCAGCCAAGCACGCCGGGAATGCTGCCGACGGTCGAGTTGCTCGACCCGTCGGGCGCCGTACTGGCAAGCGTCACGGCTTCGGCGGCCGGGCAGAACGCTCTGCTGCAAACCGTGGCCATCACGACGGGCGGCGTCTATACGATCACGGTCGGCGGCGCCGGCGGCACGACTGGTTTGTACACGGCCGAGGCCACGCTCAACGCGGCGCTGGAGGCCGAGAGCAACGGCGGCGCGGCCAACAACACGCTGGCAACGGCTCAGGACATCAACGGCAGCTTCTTAAGCCTCGGCGGCGCTGCCTCGCGCGGGGCTGTGCTGGGCGCGGCCGACGGCGTCGCCAGCGGTTATACGGCCAGCGCCGCGCCGTATTCATTCGAGGACATCGGCGCCACCGGGCAAGCGATCCTTTACAACGTCGACGACGGCTATGCCCAGGTGACGCCAGGCGGCGGCTTCTCGTTCAACTTCTACGGCACGAATTACAGCACGCTCTACGTCAGTTCCAACGGCCTGATTACGTTCGGCTCCGGCAATAACAGCCTGTTTAACAGCAGCTTGACGAACGATCCGACTCAACCGACGATCGCCCCGTTCTGGGACGATCTCGTCGTTAACAGTTTCGGGAGCAACCCGTCGGTCCGCTGGCAGTTGTTGGGCAGCGGAACGAGCCAGGAACTGGTGATCCAGTGGAACAACGTCCGATTCTTCGGCGGCTCGTACTACAACCCGATCACGTTCGAGGCGGTGCTCTCCGCCGACGGCTCGATTCGCTTCAACTACCAGGATCTGACGAACGGCGACTATTCCGCCGACGAAGGCCGCTCGGCCACCGTGGGGATCAAGGACGCCGGCGCCCAAGGTCTGAACCGGCTGCTTTTGGCCTACAATAACGGGCCGAACGCCTACGTGGGCAGCGGCATGAGCACGCTGATCGCGCCCGTCGCGGCCACGCCGGATTACTACTCGTTTCACTTGGATGCCGGCGCATCGACGACGTTGGCTCTTAAAGCTCAGGTCTCGGCTGGCGCCAGCCTGGAACTGCTCGATTCCGCCGGCGCCGTAATCGCCGCCGGCTCGGCC
>DASZUP010000295.1:0-1672 GCA_035547635.1 Pirellulales bacterium | reverse complement strand
TGGGTGCGAAAAGCGATCCAGGAACTGCCCGAACCGTTGTTTAACGCCGTAAATTTAATTTATTATCAAGGGCTCAAGTATCGCGAGGCCGCCGAGACACTGGACGTTCCGGTCGGCACCGTGAAGAGTCGCTTGCACACTGCCATTCTCAAGCTCAACGAGGCTTGGAACGGCGCGGGAATGTCGGGAGAGAATTAGCCCATGCGTGAGCACTTGCTCGGCTATCTGCTGGGAGCGCTTGAGCCGACAGAACACGAACAGGTCGAAGCAAGGCTGCTGGAAGACCCCGCCTTGCAAGCAGACTTGGAGCGGTTACAAAGCAAGGTGGCCCCTCTGGCCGCCGACGAAGAAGAGTTCGAACCTCCCGCGGGCCTTGCGGCGCGAACGTGTAATTTCGTGGCCGCCCGTGCGACGCCGAGATCTTCGCCGCGGACTCCGGTGCTGGCTCCAGGCGGCGCCCCGCCGGGCGGCAGTTGGCTGGCGCCTGGCGGAAACTGGCGGCTGCAAGATCTGCTCGTCGCCGGCGGCATCTGCATCGCTGCCAGTTTGTTGGTTTTCCCCGCCATCTCGCATAGCCAGTTCAACGCGCGGTTGACGGCTTGTCAGAACAATCTCCGCGAAATCGGTACGGCGCTCGGCCGCTACAGCCAGGTTCACAACGGCTACTTTCCCCTGGTTCCTCAGCAAGGACGGCTCGCCGTGGCGGGCATCTATGCTCCGACGCTCCGCGAGGCTCGCATGCTGGAGGAGAACTCGCACCTGATTTGTCCGGCCTCTCCCTTGGCCAGAGATGAAGACTTCACCTTGCCTACGCTCGATGAAGTCCGCTCTGCGAAGCTCGAAGAATTGGTGCAGCTCTATCGCCGGATGGGAGGCAGCTACGGCTATACGCTGGGCTATGTATCGAATGGCGTTTACCACGGCCATCGCAACCGAGGCCGCAGCAATTTCGCGCTGATGGCCGACGCCCCGGACGACGACACCGCCGGCCGCAGCGCCAACCACGGCAGTTGCGGGCAGAACGTGCTGTTCGAAGACATGCACGTCCGCTTTCTCAAATCGTGCCGGCTGACCGAGTGCGACGACCATATCTACATGAACGATCAGGGACTCGTCGGCGCCGGCATCGGGCCGGACGACGCCGTGATCGGCCGCAGCCCCGCTCGCCCGGTGATCTTGAAAGCCGGCGCCGGCCGCTAGTGCCGGCCGACAGTGCGGCGAGATGGTTGCCAACGCCGTAGCCTTGAACTTGTGCGGCAATCCACTGTTTGACGCGCGCCGGAGTCTTGCTCGGCGTTTTCGATTTCATCCGCGACGATCTGTTTGCGGCCGGCAAAGCATAGCCGAAGATCGAACCGCGCTTTTTGCAATGTGCCGCGACGCACGGGGCGGCGAATCCGATGCGGCTCTTCCGCGCGTCGGCCGTGAACGACGAGGCGCACAAGGGAGCACGTACGAGATGGTTCGGACAAGGCGAATGGCTTTGGTTGGCGGCCGTTCAAGATCGAACTCCCGTGCGCTTGCGAGCGCGTCGCCGGGGCACGATAATACGCGGGCAAAAAGATGTGCCTGTCTGCGAGGGGAGTGCCGGCTATGAAAACGTGCCCTGCCTGCCGTCGGGCGGTTCCAGACGACGCCGCTATATGTCCCTCTGCGGCGTGCGGACATCATA
>DASZUP010000294.1:0-7895 GCA_035547635.1 Pirellulales bacterium | reverse complement strand
GCGTCAAACCACCCTGCCCGGCATGCACCCGGATGAAAACGAAACGCCGGCCTCGGCGCCGCCCGCTGCCGCGCCCAGCGAATCGACGCCGGCGGCCCAACTCATCGAAGCCGCGGCCCCGACGAGCTTAGAGGGCGAGACGGTCTACGTCATCGACGCGAACTCGCTGATCTTCCAGGTATTTCACGCCATTCCGCAAATGTCGAGCCCGCAGGGAGAGCCGGTCAACGCCTTGTTCGGCTTCGTGCGAGACATGCTGTACCTGATGCAGCAGAAGCAGCCGACGTATCTGTTTTGCGCGTTCGACATGTCGGGGCCGACGTTCCGGCACGAACTCTACGCCGATTACAAGGTGCACCGCGCCGAGATGCCGGACGAACTGGTTCCGCAATACCCGGGCATTCGCCGCGCAGTCGAAGCGTTGGGGATTCCGCTGCTGGAATTGCCCGGCTACGAAGCGGACGACATTCTCGCCACGCTGGCGCGCACCGCCAACGAACTCGGCGGCGAGTGCTACCTGGTCACGGCCGACAAAGACTGCCGTCAACTGATTACCGAACGCGTCAAGATTTACAACGTGCGCAAGGATCAGATCTACGACGCCGCGGCCTTGGATGCCGACTGGGGCATCCGTCCCGACCAGGTGGTCGACTTCCAGGCGCTCGTCGGCGATCCGGTCGACCACGTGCCGGGCGTACCGTTGATCGGGCCGAAGATTGCCCGCGAGCTGCTGCAGAAGTACGGCACGCTCGAATCCGTGCTCGATCACGCCGGCGAAGTGAGCGGCGCCAAGCGCAAGCAGAACCTGCTGGAAGGACGCGAACAGGCGCTGCTCAGCCGCAAGCTGGTCCGGCTCGACCAGCATGCTCCGATCGCCATCGACTGGACGCACGGCCGTGTCGGCGGGTTCGATCATTCCGCCGTGCAGAAGCTGTTCGTCGAATTCGGATTCCATCGCTTCAGCGAACAATTGCGCGAGCTCAACCTGGCCGAGGCGCCGCCGGAGTGGAACGCCGAATACCACACGATCGCCGCGCCCGAGGCATTCGCCGCGTTTCTGGAAGAGCTGAAACGACAGACGCGGTTTTCCTTCGACACGGAAACAACCGCTCTTTCGCCGACCCAAGCGGATATCGTCGGCTATTCGTTCGCCTGGAAGCCCGGCGAAGCCTACTATCTGCCGGTCCGTGCCCCGGCAGGCGAGCCTTGTCTCGATCCGGCCGCGACGCTGGCCGCACTGCGGCCGGTGCTCGAGGACCGAGCCATCGGCAAGATCGGCCAGAACATCAAGTACGACATGCTCGTGCTGCGAACCGCGGGAGTGGAACTGCAAGGCGTCGAGTTCGACACCATGGTGGCCAGCTATCTGCTCGACGCCGGCGAACGCAATCATAATCTCGACGAGTTGGCCCAACGCTACCTGAATCACACGAACACCAAGATCAGCGAATTGATCGGCACGGGCAAGAAGCAAAAGCGAATGGACGAAGTGCCTGTCGCCGACATCACGAACTATGCCGCCGAAGACGCCGACGTGCCGCTGCGATTGGAACCGATTCTGGCCGAAAAGCTGGGCGCGAACGACCTGACTGAGTTGTTCGAAACGCTCGAACTGCCGTTGATCGACGTGCTGGTGGAATTGGAGCACAACGGCATTCGCGTCGACGTCGAGCGGCTGGTGCAGCTCAGCGGCCAGTACGGCGAGCGGCTTGATGTGCTCGAAGCCGAGGTCTATGAACTGGCCGGCCATCCGTTCAACATCGCCTCTCCCAAGCAGCTGCAGCAGGTGCTGTTCGAGGAACAGAACCTGCCGGTGCTGTCCAAGACCAAGACGGGCGCCAGCACCGACGCCGACGTGCTGGAAGAGTTGGCGCAAATGCATCCGCTGCCGGCCAAGATCATCGAGTACCGGCAGTTCTCCAAGCTCAAGAACACCTATGTCGACGCTTTGCCGCAACTGGTCAACCCGCGCACCAACCGCGTACACGCCTCGTTCAACCAGTCGGTGACCGCCACCGGGCGGCTCAGCTCCAGCGATCCGAACCTGCAGAACATTCCGATCCGCACCGAAAGCGGCCGCGAAATCCGCTCGGCCTTTCTGCCAGGCTACGAGGGCTGGCAGTTGTTAGCCGCGGACTATTCGCAGATTGAACTGCGCGTGTTGGCGCACTTCTCCGGCGACGAAACGCTGTGTGCAGCCTTCGAAGCGGACGAAGACATCCACGCGCTGGTCGCCAGCCAGGTGTACGGTGTATCGCTGGGCGAAGTCACCGGCGCCATGCGTCGCACGGCCAAGGCGGTGAACTTCGGCGTGATTTACGGCCAAAGTCCCTTTGGGTTGGCCAAAACGCTGAACATTCCGCAAGACGAGGCAGCGCAGTTCATCAATGGATACTTTGATCGGTATCCGGGCGTCGAGGAATTCCTGACGAAAATACTGGTAGACTGCCGGGCAAAAGGGTATGTTAGTACTGTCCTGGGGCGCAGGCGAGCCATTCGCGGCATTCGCCCGGAGACGGGCCGTCAACGCAACCTGCCCGAGCGGACAGCAATTAACACCGTGATCCAAGGTTCGGCGGCAGACCTGATCAAGCTGGCGATGATCGCGATCCACCGCCGTCTGCGGCGTGAGTCGCTAGCTGCCAAGATGCTGCTGCAGATCCACGACGAGTTGATCTTCGAAGTCCCTCCTGACGAACTCGATGTAATGGGCCGCCTCGTGGCTGAGGAAATGTCAGGCGTCCGAGAGCTTGCCGTACCATTGAAGGTCGACGTCAAAATCGGCCGCAACTGGGCCGAAGTCGAGCCGTGGGAGGGGTGACAAAACGCATGTTGATCGTCGGGCTGTTGGGCGGAGTCGCCAGCGGCAAGAGTCTGATCGCCCGGCAGTTGTGCGAGTTGGGAGCGGGCTTGCTCGACGGAGACCGAGCGGGACATGAAGTACTGCGGTTGCCTGAAATCGAGCGGCAGGTGCGAGCGCTTTGGGGCGAAGCCGTTTTCGCCCCTGACGGACGGATCGACCGCAAGGCACTTGGGAAAATCGTGTTCGCCCCCCCGCCAGACGGTCCCCGGGAGCTGCAACGTCTCGAAGAATTGACCCATCCGGAAATTGGCACGCGTCTGCGTCTGCAGGCCGAGGAACTGGCCCGCGCAGGGCGAACCGTGGCCGTGCTTGACGCGCCAGTGATGCTGAAAGCCGGCTGGGACAAGTTTTGCGATCGGATTGTGTTTGTTGACGCGCCGCACGAGGTGCGCCTGGCCCGGGCGATCGGGCGTGGCTGGAATCAGGAGGATTTTGCCGCCCGAGAAGCGGCCCAGGAAGCATTGGAAGTCAAGCGGGCGCATGCCGATACGGTGATTGACAACTCCGGTTCTCCGGAGCACGCGCAAGCGCAAGTCGAGCGCTTTTGGCAATCCCTCATCGGTTAGTCTCCCTGCCGGCCCCGGCGCCCACATTTCTCCCCCTCAGACAGTTCTTTTCTTTACCCGATTCAGTTAACGTATAGAGATCACCCAACCTACCGCTGACGCCTTCCGTGCGTCGGCCCAGCATCCCCAGCGGGAGTCTCATTTATGGCAGACGCCAAGGGCGCAAAGCCCCACAAGAGCAAACGCTCCGACACGTCCGTTGCTTCCGAAACGCCAGCTTCCGAACAGCAATTCGGGCCCGCCGCCGCACAAGAATCGCTCCTGGACCTCGAGGAAAGCGAACCTCTCTCGCTCGCCGAAGAGCTCGCCGAAGAGGCGGAACACGAGCGCGACGAGGTCCACGAACACTACGAACAGATCAAGCAGGGCGACATTCACATCGCCGAACTGCAGCGGATGACCATGCCGCAGTTGATCGAGCAGGCCCGCAAAGAGAACCTGACGGATTATACGGGCATCAAAAAGCAGGACCTGATCTTCAAGATCCTGAAGGAGCGGGTCAAGCTCAACGGCCTGATGTTCGGCGAAGGCACGCTGGAAGTGCTGCCCGACGGTTTCGGTTTTCTCCGCAGTCCGGACTACCATTACCTGTCCTGCCCCGACGATATTTACGTTTCGCCCAGCCAGATCCGCCGCTTCGGGCTGCGGACCGGAGCGACCGTTTCGGGGCAAATCCGGCCGCCGAAAGAGAACGAGCGCTACTTCGCCTTGTTGCGGGTCGAGGCGATCAATTACCAGGATCCGAATCTGCTGAGCGAGAAGGTCTTTTTCGACGACCTGACGCCGCTGCACCCGGACAAGCGCGTGGTGCTGGAAGCGGCGCCGGAAGAAGTCAGCATGCGCGTGGTCGACTTGATCGTCCCGATCGGTTTCGGCCAGCGCGGGCTGATCGTCAGCCCGCCGCGCGCCGGCAAAACGATCCTGCTGCAAAAAATGGCCAAGAGCGTGCTGACGAATCACCCCGAGGTGTACGTCATCATGCTGCTGATCGACGAGCGGCCGGAAGAAGTCACCGACATGGAGCGGCAGGTCAAGGGACCCAACTGCGAGGTGATCAGCTCGACGTTCGACGAGCCGTCGGCGCGGCACATCCAGGTTTCGGAGATGGTCATCGAGAAGGCCAAGCGGATGGTCGAGTACGGCCACGACGTGGTGATCTTTCTGGATTCCATCACGCGTCTGGCGCGAGCCTGGAACTCGGAAGTGCCCCATTCGGGCAAGATCCTCTCCGGCGGCGTCGACGCCAACGCGCTGCAGCGGCCCAAGCGGTTCTTCGGCTCGGCCCGCAAGGTCGAAGAGGGCGGATCGTTGACGATCATCGCCACGGCCTTGATCGAAACGGGCAGCAAGATGGACGAAGTGATCTTTGAAGAGTTCAAAGGCACGGGCAACCTGGAGGTCGTCCTGGACCGCAAGCTGGTCGACAAGCGAGTCTGGCCGGCGATCGATATCAATCGCAGCGGCACCCGCCGCGAAGAAATGCTGCTCGATCCGGAAGAGTACCGCCGGATTTGCATTCTCCGCCGGGTGCTGCACGACATGAATCCGACCGAGGCCATGGAATTGCTCGTGACCCGGCTGGGCAAGACCAAGAGCAACGCCGAGTTCCTGATGAGCATGAAATCCTAGTTCGGAATTCGGAACGGGGAATGCGGAACGAAGCCAGGACTCGTCCGCACCGTTTTCCCAACTCCGAATTCCGCATTCCGCATTCCGAATTGCAACATGCCCAACGTCTTTCAAGGTCGATGGATTCCGCGCGAGGGTCGCTTTGCGATCGTCACGGCGCGGTATAATGAATCGATTACTTCGCGGTTGCTCGAAGGGGCGCTGGCGACGCTCGCCTCGCACGGAGTTCCGGATGAGGCGATTGACGTGGCCTGGGTTCCTGGCGCCTTTGAGATTCCGTTGATCGCCTCCCGGATGGCGAAAAGCGGTCGCTACCTGGCCGTCATCTGCCTGGGAGCCGTGATTCGCGGGGAGACGACGCACGATCAGCACATCAACCGCGCAGTAAGCAACGAGCTGGCCCGAGCGGGGGTGGAGAGCGGGGCGCCCGTCCTGTTCGGCGTTTTGACCTGCGATACGCTCGAGCAGGCGATCCATCGCGCCGGCGGCAACGTAGGCAACAAAGGAAGCGAGTGCGCCGAGGCTGCACTGGAAATGGTTCATTTGCTGGGACAACTGCCCAGCTAAAATATATGTCCCGACGTAGTCGTGCACGAGAAGTCGCCCTGCAGGTCTTGTTTCAGGACGACCTGAATCCGGGCCTGAATCCCGCCAAGACCGACGAGTTTCTCTGCGCCCGCTTGAAGGCTGACGAACTCATCGCCTTCGGCCGGTCGCTGGTCGCGGGCGTGCGCCGCAACCGCGGCGAGCTCGACGAATTGCTGGCCAGGACCGCCGACAACTGGAGCATCGAACGGATGGCGGCCACGGACCGCAACGTGCTCCGGCTGGGCGCTTTCGAGATCCTCTATGCCGATACGCCGGACCGGGTCGCCATCAACGAAGCGGTCGAGTTGGCCAAGCGGTACGGCAGCGCCCACTCCGCTCAGTTTGTCAACGGCATCCTCGATCGTTTCCTGGCAAAACACCGCGACGAGGTTTAGCATTCACCGCTGCAGGACGCAAAGGCATGACGCTAGTGATTGAAAGTCCGCTTGCAGCATTTCCCCACCGAGACCCGTCCTGTTGGCCCGCCGCCTGACGGCCGAAGTCTGACGTCTACTCCAATCACCAACCAAACGCTCCGGCTCTGAACGACCCGCATGGGATTATTTGACAAGCTCAAGGCCGGTCTGCAAAAAACGACTCGGCTGCTCAATACCGACGTTCGCGATCTCTTCAAAAGCGAAGGACGCCTGGTTGACGACGCGTTTCTCGACGAGTTGCTCGAGATCCTCATCAAGACCGATATGGGCGTCGGGGCGGCGCAGCAGATCGTCGAGCGCGTCCGCGGAGATTTCCGCGGCCGCGTCGTGCATCTGGCCGAGGTGCTGGCGACGGTCAAGCAGCAACTCAAGGCGTTGATGTCCCAAGAGGCGGCGCCGATCCAGATGGCCGCGGCGGGGACGACGGTGATCATGGTCGCGGGCGTGAACGGGGCCGGCAAAACCACCTCTATCGCCAAGTTGACCCAACTCTTCCGCGGACAGGGAAAGCAAGTCGTACTGGGCGCCGCCGACACGTTCCGGGCGGCCGCCGTCGAGCAGCTCACCATCTGGGCCGGCCGCTTAGGGGCGGAAATCGTCAAGGGGGAATCGGGCGGCGACCCCGCCAGCGTGGCTCATCGCGCCGTGGCTCGCGCGCTGGAATTGAAAGCCGACGTGTGCATCATCGATACGGCCGGGCGTTTGCAGACGCAACAAAACTTGATGCAGGAACTGACCAAGATCCACCGCGTCATCGGCAAGCAAATCCCCGAGGCGCCGCATGAAGTGCTGCTGGTGCTCGACGCCACGACCGGACAGAACGGCATCAGCCAGGCGAAGCATTTCACAGAAGCGGTAAAGTGCACGGGGCTGGTCCTGGCCAAGGTCGACGGCACCGCCAAGGGGGGCGTCGTGGTGGCCATCCGGCAAAACGTCGGACTGCCCGTTAAATACCTGGGCGTCGGCGAGCGCGCCGAAGACCTGGCCCCGTTTGAATCCGAGTCTTTCGTCGACGCCATGTTCGAGGAATTGCCGCCGCCCCATTCCCCGCCGGGCTGAGCCGCCCGTGCGCGAGGTCTTTTGCCCTGGGCGCCCTGTCGGAATTATAATTTGAGGTCGAGAACTTCTTCCCCGGGCGCCCGATGCCAGTCAGCCTCGAACAGTTCGTCGCCTCGCTCTCAGGCAGCGGGCTGCTGAGCTCCGACGAGATTCGCCGCTTCATCGACGGTTTACCGCACGGCGACCGCCCGAAAGAAGCTCGGGAATTATCCGATGCCTTGGTGGCTCACAACCGCCTGACCCGCTTTCAGAGTCAGGCCGTCTGCTGCGGCAAGGCGCAGGGACTGGTTCTCGGCAATTACACGCTGGTCGACTTGATCGGGGCCGGCGGCATGGGGCAAGTCTTCAAGGCCGAACATCGCCGCATGAAGCGCGTCGTGGCCTTGAAGGTGCTTGCAGCCGGCAAGGCGCAGTCCAAGCTGGCGCTGCCCCGCTTCCAACGAGAAGTCGAAGCCGCCGCCAAGCTCGACCATCCGAATATCGTCGCGGCCTATGATGCCGACGAAGCGAATGGAACGCACTTCCTGGTGATGCAATTCGTCGACGGCCAGGACCTGTCCTCGCTGGTCAAGGAAAACGGTCCGCTGGACGTCTCGGCGGCGCTCGATTGCGTAATGCAGATTGCTCGGGGGCTGCAATACGCGCATGGCCAAGGGATCGTGCATCGCGACATCAAACCATCGAACCTGCTGCTCGACAAGCAAGGGTGCGTCAAGATCCTCGACATGGGACTGGCTCGCTTGATGGACGGCG
>DASZUP010000293.1:0-4927 GCA_035547635.1 Pirellulales bacterium | reverse complement strand
CCCTGTTGACCCTGCCCCTGTTGACCCTGCCCCTGTTGACCCTGCCCCTGTTGACCCTGCCCCTGTTGACCCTGCCCCTGTTGACCCTGCCCTTGTTGGCCCTGACCTTGTTGGCCCTGACCCTGCTCCGCGCTTGCCGTTCCACCCTGCGCGTTCTCTCCTCCCTTCGTCGCACTGTCCTTCAAAATGGCATGCCTCGACGCCTCTCGCGTCGGCGAACCGAGCGCGCCGGCGATCATTTCTTCGACGGGATACTCGGGGCTGGGGCGAGGAATCAGTTGGGCGACGGCCAACAACGTCACGATCAACACGGCGCCGACCGAGAGCCAGACGCTCGTCATCGCCAACGGCATTTGCAGCCGACGTTGCCGCAAGTATCGCCGCAGGCCGAGAAAGCTGGTCGTCAGCAGCAAACCCAGACCGCTCGCCACATAGGCCGCCAGTAGGAGGAACGCGTAGCGACGCCGCGGCACGTCTCCCGCAGCGATGAAGATCTGGCCTAAGCCAAACAACGGCAGCGCCGCGAGCGAAAAGTAAACCACCCACACCCCTGGCGCATGCGGCCGGCGGCGACGTTCTTCAGGGCTTTCTAAAAGCCGCTGCCAGAAACCCTGGCTAGGCGAGCGGGGGGCGTCAGCCCCCTGGTTGTCGGAAGCGGATTTCCGCTCATATCCGGAGGCAGACGCCTCCGGCTCGCCTGTTGACGCCGCCGGTTCGACGGCCGATCCCGGGCTTTCGTCAAGCCCGGCGATTTGCAACAAGCCCTCGCCCGAGGCGTCGTGGTCGTCGTCTACGAGAGTGCAATCCCAGGTCAGCTTGTTGGCGCACCACCAGGTCAGCCCCATCAGTCCCCAAGCGATGAACGGCGAATCGACGAATCGCATCATCGCCACGCCAACCGCCCCGGCCAGGGCCAATGCATAGACGCTCGCCTTCTCGGCGCCCTCTTCCATCGAGATCCGCGCAATCAAAACGATGGCCAACACGAACCAGAACATGATCCACGTCAACCGGGCTTCGTACTGGCCGCGGTAGAAAACTTCCAGCAAGAAGAAGCACAGGCTGCCGACCAGCACCATGATCAACGCCGGGCTGAGCGCGATCACCACGTAGTCGATGCTGGTCATCTGTTCGCGGCGTTTGCGGGCCATGGTTTGTTTTAGGCGGTAGGAGGCAGCCGGTAGACAGGGATCAGAAGTTTTTTTTGGCGGTTCGCCCTCACCCCGGCCCTCTCCCAGAGGGAGAGAGAGTGAGTCAGCGTAATAGGTGTTGTCCGCAAAGAGAGGAAAGCGAGGCTTCGTCGGCGACTTGCCGGGCGTCGATGCCTTGGGCCAACAGCCGGCCGGCGGCGTCCTGGAACTCGAACTCGTTGAACATGATAAGGACGGCCACGACCGCATAGCCGCGGCGTTTGAGGCTGCCCAGGGCGAAAGCTGTGTCCGGCGAGACGGCCGGCAGCACGGCGATCACCGTTGCGTCTCGCGGCAGGCGGCTGACGGTTTCGCCGATCAATTGGGCGAAGCTCAGCCCGTCAGTCAGTTCGACCCGGGCGAGACTTTCGAGAATTCGCCAGAGTTGTTCGGGGCCGCGGCGCGTGGGGACGATCACCGGCTGCAAACGGTCGCTCCGCTCGGTCATGTTCGCGTTCTTCTGCGCGGCAGCGCGAGTGCGGAAATCGTGAGCCCAGCCTTCCTGCCGGATGCGGTCGGCGGCGTCGCGACCATTGGTGGCAAAGCCGATCTGCTGGCCCATCAGATAAACCTCATTGGCGATCGACGCCACGGTCGTCACCGCCAGTTCCGACCGTAGCGGCTCGTTGCCTTGAGGATATTCTTGCTGATGAAAGCCGAGCAAGACGGTCGCGCCGGCGATCGTTGAAGGCTCATAGATTTTGCTGTGCAGCGTGCCGGTGCGGGCCGTGGCTCGCCAGTTGACGCGATTGAGCGGATCGCCCGGCTGATAGAGCCGCACGCCGGCGATCCTCGTCGGGTCTTCGTACAGCCGGTGAGTCAGGCGAATCTCGCCGACCGGCCGCCGCGAGGCCAGATCGTAGCCCTCCAGCGGCACCAACTTGGGATAGACCAGTACGAAGTGCGGCTCCGTCGCTACACGATAGCGGCGGTGCAGGCCGAACAAATCGCCCGTCTCCAGTATCACCGGGCCGATCTGGTAATAGCCTCGCATCAAGAATTCGACCTGATAGAGCAACGCCTTTTGCCCGCCGCGCTTGAGCATGCCGACCAGCAGCCGGCGGCCGTGAACTTTGATCCGCGGCGGCCGCTGGACGAGGGCCTGTCGCGGCAAGCTGTCTTCGACGAGCGTCCAGGCGACCGGCAGCTTGCCGCGGTTCGAGACGGTGACGACCACGGCTAGCTTGTCGCCGATTTCGGCCGAAAGCCGGTTGCACTCGCGCGTTGCGGAAAGATTATCGATCCAATGCCGTGCGACGAAGCGGCTGACAACCATCAGTCCCAACAGCACGTACATCGCGTAGGCCAACAGGCCCAATTGGAAAATCAGGGCGACCAGCAGAATCGCGATGGCGCCGAGATACCATCTCATGAAGCGGCGGCCCCGCTCGAAACGATCGGCGCCGGTGTTTCGCCCAGCACTTCTTCCACGACGTGCGCCGGCGAGACCTTTCGAAGCCGGCTCTCGGGCCGCAGCACCAGACGGTGGGTCAGCACCGGCGCCGCCATCCGTTTCACATCGTCGGGCAATACGAAATTGTTGCCGCGCATCGCCGCGACTGCCTGAGCCGTCCGGTACAGCGCCAACGAAGCCCGCGGGCTGCCGCCGAGCGCCACGTCGTCGTGCAGCCGCGTGCCATGGACGATTTCGAGGATGTAATTCCGCACCTTTTCGTCGACATAGACTTCGCGAATCGCCTTCTGGCAGGCGATCACGTCGGCCGCCGTAACGACCGGCTCGATCTGATCGATTGGATGCCCGCGTTGCAGCCGGTCGAGCATTTTGGCCTCCTCTTCGATGCTTGGGTAACCCAAGCTGAGCCGCACCAGAAAGCGGTCCAATTGCGCTTCTGGCAACGGAAAGGTGCCCTCATGGTCGACCGGATTCTGGGTGGCGATCACCAGGAAGGGCTTTTCGAGCGGATACGTCTCGCCGTCGACGGTCACGCGGCCTTCGGCCATCGCCTCGAGCAGCGCGGCTTGCGTGCGGGGCGTGGCGCGGTTGATTTCGTCGGCCAGCACGATTTGGGCGAAGATTGGCCCGCGACGGAACACGAACTCAGTCAGCTTCTGATTGAAGATCGAAGCGCCCGTGATGTCCGAGGGGAGCAGATCGGGCGTACACTGCACCCGCTTGAACGAGCAGTCGACGCTGCGGGCCAGCGCCCGGGCCAGCATAGTTTTCGCCACGCCCGGCACGTCTTCGAGCAGGATATGCCCTTCGCAGAAGTAGGAAACGAGCGCGAGCAGCACCTCTTGCCGCTTGCCGAGGACCACCTTTTCGACGTTGCCAATGATTCTTTTGGCGACTGCGCTGACGTTGGCCATGAAGTCGAGCCTCTACACCGAGAGAATCTGTACTGAGACAATCTGTTCCGAGACAGGATGGGCGAAGGGATTGAGGGCCGTCGTCCGCGGCGCCGCTGGAAGGGTCGGCGCGAAGACGCACGGCGGCGCTCAGTGCGCATTATGATCGGCGGCAAGGCCCGATGATAGAGTCGCGCGGGCGGTCTAGGCCGGCCTCGGGACGCGATCGGCGTGAAAACAGAGCGTGGCAATGCCCGCCGGTCGATCGGCGTTGCATTGCCGCGCGAAGGGCAGACCGAATCGTCTGCCTCGAAGTCAATTCAGATCATTTCTTCGGCGAATGAATCGCGTCAGAAGATCATTCGCATCGGGCGCTCAGTCGCGTCCGCGGCCGCCGCCGTAACCGCCGCGACCGCCGCCGCCATAACCGCCGCGTCCGCCGCCGCCGCCACCGGGCCGGGGCGACCGCTCGCGAGCTTCGTTGACCGTCAGGTTACGGCCCTGGAAGTCATTGCCATTCAAGGCTTGCATGGCTTGCTGAGCGGCCTCTTGGCTGTCCATCTCGACGAAGCCGAAACCTCGCGAACGGCCCGTCTCGCGGTCCATGATCACTTCCGCCGAACGCACCGCGCCATAAGCGGCGAACAGCGCTTCGAGATCCGCCTTGGTCACGGACCAGGACAAGTTGCCAACGTACATCTTCATCAGAACGACCCTTACTAACAGAAACAAATACCGACCAACAATAGAAAACCGCAGAGAACTTCCGCGGGCCGAACGCTGAGAGAAGACGAGGCGAGCATGAGCGAAAGAGGATCGAATGCTGAAAAACTGCTCGCTGTCTGAAGATTCGCTGGCTGAAGAATCGCCCCAGGCTCGTGGAACCGGGAGTCGTGTAGAAAACCATACCTTTTTTTGCCAAGGGTTTCCATAGCGAAAAAACTAAAATCTCAGCTCCCTTTTTGCCAACTTCGCAGGCCGGCTCGCGCGGAGGCGCTGAAATATTTCACCAAGGAAGGGAATTCCGCCGGACGGCGGCGCATCAGAAGTGAAGGGAAGGCGCCAGATTCCTCGCTTGTTTTTTACCTCTGAGAAAAGGGTGGTTCCATGAGAGCGCCTGGGCTTGCCGTAGTGCTGCTTTTGATTGCGTCGGCCTTCGGCTGCGGTAGAGCGCAACCGCCGCTTTCGCCCGATTTTTACGCACCGCCGGGCAAAGCGGCCACGGCGCCGGCCGAGGCGGACGCGACCTCGCTAGCCGCTGCCGTGGGCGAAACGCTGCCGGGCCGTGGGACTGCCGAAAACGCTGCGCCGGGGCTGAAGCGGATGATCGTCTACAACGCCGAAATCGAACTGGCGGTCGAACGCTTTTCCGAGGTCGCCGAACGGATCGCCGCCCTGGCCGAACAGTTCGGAGGCTACTTGGCCGATTC
>DASZUP010000292.1:0-5776 GCA_035547635.1 Pirellulales bacterium | reverse complement strand
GACGAAGACGAGTTGCTGGAATTCGACGATTGGCTGGAGGTCTCGGAGCTGCCGGAAGAGCCACTGGGCATCGGACTCGGATCCAAAGCGGCCGCCGCGAGCAGCGGGCTGGCCAGCGCCGAGGTTTGCGTGGCAGGCCAGCTCAAGGAGAACTTCTTGGCGTATGAGAATTCGTCGCGCAAGCGGCGCCCGAGCAGATAGCGGCGCTCCTGCTCGACGCTGGCGCGCTCCGCTTCGAAAAGCTGCCAGGTCACGGCCCAGAAACCTTCGGGATGGTCCTCCAGCGCCACGTGATGGCGATCGCGACAGCGCTCAACCCATTCGGTCCAGATGGCCTGCGTGAAGTTCTTCCGCGCCATCCGCAATTGGTTGGCGACCACGTGCTCGGTCGGCACGCTGTAATTGTCGAACGAACTGCGGAACCGGTGGCCGATCACAGCTTCCGGATCGTGCAGGATCCGCGCGCCCATCAGCCAGCATTTCAGCCCCAGATCCAGATCTTCGGCGCCCCACATCTGCATGCGGGCGTCGAAGCCCCACAGGTTGTCATAGAGCTGCCGATCGATCGCCAACGCGCAGCCAATCAGGGCGGGCGACTCGAAATAGCGCCGCCCTTGCTCAACGACCGCCTTCATCCGGTCCAGCCCCAGCCAGCCGCAGGCGAACGTTTCCAGATCGACGTAGTACCCGTGACCGACGGGCGAATTGAGGTTCCGCCACCGCGCCGTATCGAGCGACGGCACGGCGGGAGTCAGAATCGCCTGGCCCTGGAGAGCTTCGACTCCTTCGATCAGGCGCTGGATGGCGCCTGGCTCGGGCTTTGTATGGCCGTCGAGAAAGACGAGCGCGTCTCCCCGCGCGCTGCGGGCGCCGGAGGCCTTGGCGGGCGATGCGCCTTGTCTCGTCTCGTGCCGAATCACCCGCACCTGGGGCCAATGCTTCGCGACCTGATCGACCGAGCCGTCGGTCGAAGCGTCGTCCGATACGATGATTTCGCAGTCGAGGCCGGCGCAGGTCTCCACGCACGAGTCGACCGTCTTGTAAAGCAAATCGCCTTCTTGATGAGAAGCAATGATAATGCTGGCGCGCATAGCGATCCCCTAATGAGTAAATCAGTTCGTGGAACGGGCAGTTCGTAGTTGACGACGGCGGCGCGTTACCGAGCGCCGCCTGGAGAGTGCAGAGCGACTGCGAGAAGCGGCGAGTCGCTCGCGTTACGAGTCGGTCGCCGCGAGTCGCTCACGTCGATGGCTGATCGAACACGGATCTGCAGGTGCAACCACGTGGCGTTTCATGGCGAGCTCTCGAGGCGTTGTTTCCGTTTTTTTGCCGCTGAAGTCCTCGCCGGCGTTGAATGGCTGCTTCAGCGCCGCGGCGCCGGGAAGCAAAACCTTCGACCGATGAAGTCCTCGATAGTCTGTATGCCGCTGACTGCTCTAATTCACCGCGCAATTCTGGAAGATTCTCAAATGTTGCGTGCCGCCCGTCTTTCCGCGGCGCGGAATGGATTCGCAAGACTCCGCTCCGTCAAGCGGTAGCATCCTGAAGTTGGGTTGGCAGGCTTTGACGAGACGCAAACTCGAATCGCGAGTTTTGATGTTGCGCGAGTCGGACCCCGTCCGCCTTGTGCGGATGGTGAACAAGATGGCCAGCTAGACACGATTGTCCCAAACTCGTGAAGAAGGCCCCATCCAGCTCGCCTGGATGGTGAATAAGATGCGAACAGCTTGCGGCGTAATGATCTCCTTCACCGTCCAGGCAAGCTGGACGGGGTCGACGACGAATATGCCCCAGAGCGTCGGCTAGCTCTCCATCTACTTCACCAGCGAGGCAAGCTCAATGGTACTAACCTTCTCTTGACAAAAAACGAGTCCTCGCGGATTTAACTTGTGTATCACCATCAAGTTAGACCGGAGGACTCGCTCATGTTCATGGATGAACGGAGGTATGCCATATGGAACGAGCTTCGTCAACACGGCATCCGCGCTTTCGCGGAAAAATTGACTCCGGACGTCTTCGCAGATGCCGCCACGCGCAGCAACGTGCGAATAGGCAAGAGTCCGCTGCACGTCGGGAATCTCGTTTGGCTGGGCGTGGCGGCGGCGCTGCACGGCACACGCAGCTTTGCCTTCGTGTTGACAATGACGCTGAAGGCGTTGGAGGATCAACAACACTTCTCGCAGACCAATTTGGGCAAGTCGAAGAAGAACGGCGGGAAGCGCAAAAAGAAGAGAAGCAAGCACAGCCCGCACCGCGATGATCCAACCCAGACAAGCGAAGAAGCCTGGGCCAAGGCTCGGCGGCGAATGCCGCTGGCGTTTTGGGGGGAACTGATCGTCCTCCTGGGGAACAAGTTTCAGTCGCAGCATCGGTCCAAGACGATGTTTCGCAACTTTCGGCTGCTGGCTGCGGATGGTACGCGGATCGATCTGCCAAACTGGCCTGCGCTCCGCGAATATTATGGAGCAGCCAAGAATAAGGCGGGGCAGCACAACGCCCAAGCGCGGCTCGTAATGCTTCAGTTTCCCTCGGTCCGTTTGCCGTATCGATATGAACTCTCTCCCCTGGGAATTGGCGAGATCACGTTGTTGCTCCGCATGGTCCCCCAACTGCGCCGAAATGACCTGACGCTGCTCGATGCGGGTTATTGGAGCTACGGATTGTTTTGGGCGGTGCAGCGTCAACAGGCTTACTTCGCCATTCGCCTGCGTCGAGGCGTCCAACTGAAGACGCTGCGTTCTCTCGGCAAACAGGACCGTTTGGTGCGATGGAGTCCGAAAGATAGTCGCGGCAAGTGGCGTAAACAGGGACTCCCGGCCTCGATCGACTTGCGGGCGATCAGCTATCGCGTGCCGGGATTTCGCCAGCAAACCATTATCACCAACGTGCTGGATGCGAAACGGATTTCTCGTGAAGACTGGACGCGATTGACCACCGACTGCGAGTCGGGGCGCAACCTGGCTCCGGGGCTGTATCATCGCCGCTGGCAAATCGAGACGACCTACAACGAATTGAAAGTCGTGCAGGGCCTCGATCGTGACTTGCGAGGTCGAACTCCGGAATCCATTGCGTACGAGGTCGCCGGACACATCGTGCTGTATCTGTTGGTTCGCTGGCTGATCGTGGAGGCCGCCGTCAAGCACTCGATAGATCCGTTGCGTGTCAGTTTCGAAAATGCACTGCACGAATTAAACCTGATGCAAGGAGCCTTAATTACGGCCACTCCCCGTTGGGCCGCTTCAACACTGCTTCCAAGACTGCTGGACCGACTCGCTTCCCATCGCGTCGACTGGCGGCCTGGCCGTCATTATCCACGCAGAAAGAAACGCTCTGCCAAAAGTGAATCCACTCGAACGGCTCCTTCAAAGACGCGAAAAAAAGGTTAGTGCCATTGAGGCAAGCTGGACGGGGCCTTTTTTTCACCTGTTTGGGCAATCGCGTCTAGCTCGCCATCTTGTTCACCATCCGCACAAGGCGGACGGGGTCCGACTCACCGCGATTCTTTCGTCCGTATTTTTTTGCCCCCATCTTTTTGCCATCCCCTTAAAAGGCAAAAAATGGGGGCAAAGAGATGACGCGAGAAGCAGGCAGAGGAACGGGGCGTTGCCTCCTGAATTGGGGCGACGTTCTCTGATGCCGGCTTAGGGCGGGCGTGCTTCCCGTTAGCAGCAGTCTCGCGGCGGGCGGATGCGGTTGTGACCTTGATAGCACAACCGTCGCACGCCGATGCAGACCAGGCCGGATACGCCCAGCACGGCGTAAAAGCCCACAAAAGCAATCTTCACGAAGAGCGCCTGGCCGACGACCTCGCCGGCGCTGTCGGCAAGGACGATGTAAAAGAACATGGGCGTGATGATCCACAGCGACCAGCCGCCGGCGGCCAGGCAGCCGATGGCGAAGGCCCGGACGGCCTTTCGCCCGTAAATGATCGCTGAGACGACGGCGCCGGGCGTGAGCATGGCCAGCGTCGCCAGCAGCAACAGGCTCAGCCAGTCGGGCAGCGCGAACAGCACCGCGCACACAAGCGCGACCAGGAACGTGACGAGAAACAGCGTCTTGAGTCGAAATCGCACGTCGCTCGTTCCCCCTGTTTAAAACGCGCTCTCGGCGCCGGGCAGACATCGCCCGGCCGGGCCATCACCATTACGGCAAACCGCGCTGTTTGGTTTCCCACGCGGCTTTTCCGCAGCAAGTTGGCCTCGTTTGTTGCCGCCGGGTATACTCTAACTGCCAGACATTTCCAACACTTTTGGCTGGCATAAGGATCGAATTCGACTCGGGCATCTGCAGCATTTGAGGGCAATTTCATGCTTCTACTACGCCAAGTTTACGGCGGTCGCTGGAACGTTCTGCCGTGCTTCGCTCTGGCGGTTCTCGTCTGTGCTTTGTTTTCCGCCGCGCCGGCGGCCGCGCAAACCAAAAAAAGCAAGTCGGCGACGGAATCGGCGACCGTGCCGGCCGACTACCGTTCGCAGAACTTCTATCTTCACACGGATCTCTCGCCGGACGAAGCCAAGGATTTGCTCGAGCGGCTGGAGACGATGCTCTCGATCATCTCCTCGTACTGGGCCCGGCCCTGCTCCGGCGTGATTGAGTGTTATGTGGTCAAAGAGCTCAGCCGCTGGCCGGACGGAACCTTGCCCAAGGATGGCCTCAGTCATATTCAAGCCGGCGCGGGCGTGACGGTCACGGCCAGCCTGTCCAGCGGCGGCGCCTTTCTCGCCAAGTCGATCGTGTATGCCGTCGCCGACCGCGGCACCCCGCAGCACGAAGCCGTGCATGCCTATTGCGGCCAGACGTTCGGCACGGCCGGCCCGGTCTGGTACAGCGAAGGCATGGCCGAAATGGGCCAGTACTGGCACAAGGACGAGAAGAACGTCCAGAGCGTGCACATTCACAAGGTCGTGCTCGATTACCTCCGCTCCAGCCAGCCCAAGAGCCTGAACGAGATTGTCAACGGCGAGGAGTTCACCGGCGACTCGTGGCAGAACTACGCTTGGCGCTGGGCGCTGTGCCATCTGTTGGCCAACAACACGAACTACGCTGCGAAGTTCCGCCCGCTCGGTCTGGCCTTGCTCAAGAAGCAGCCGACGGCCACGTTTGAATCGGTCTATGGCGACATGGCCGAGGAGATCATGTTCGAGTACCGCTTCTTTCTCAAGCATCTCGAGCAGGGCTACCGCGCCGACCTGTGCAGTTGGGACTGGAAGCGAAAGTTCCGCGCCGCCAAAGGCAGCGCCACGGTGACTTCCAAGATCATGGCCGACCGCGGCTGGCAGCCCTCGGGCATGATCGTCTCTGGCGGCGTCGACTACGAATACAAGGCGCCCGGCACGTGGCGCACCAGCGAGAAAGGCGACGCCGTCACGGCCGACGGCGCGAAGGACGGCGGCGCGGGCCGGCTGATGGGCGTCGTGATGAAAGACTTCGAACTCAGCGAACCGTTCGAGCTGGGCGTCAACGGCTCCTTCACCGCCCCCAGCGACGGACAGCTCTATCTCCGCTGCCAGGACAAGTGGGGCGAGCTGGCCGACAACGACGGGACGATGACGGTGAAGCTGAAGCAGGCAAAGAAAGGGAAGTAGCGGGCGGGAGCTCCGAAGTCGGAATTCGGAGGTCGGAAGTCGGAGATTCTGGCAGCATGGCCGACGCGCCGAAAAAGCGCTCCTGGCGCCCGCCGATCTTGGGCGCCTTCGCCGCACTCTTCCTCCCTCTCCCACTGGGAGAGGGCCGGGGTGAGGGCTGCCCCGCCGACAGACGCTCGCCATCCGCTCCC
>DASZUP010000291.1:0-26347 GCA_035547635.1 Pirellulales bacterium | reverse complement strand
TGCGGAGCTTTTGACGAACCAATGCCGGCGCGTCGCTCCGCCTGCCGTTACGCCGGCGCGCTTTTCCGGCGTTGTCGGAGAGCCCGAACTCGAAGCCCGGTCACGGCCGCAGACGAGCGTGCCGAGCCGATTGCATGCGGCACAGCGAGGCGCGCATCCGCAGCGCGGTCGTGCCGCCGCACGATCATGCGCCAAGCGCTTCCTTGAGCCGGTCGAAATCGTCTGACCGAGCTCGCAATTCGCTGCCGAGATCTTCAACGATCTTGCGCAGTTCCGACAGTTCCTCGCGTAGTGCAGCCGTTTCCCTTCGCAAGTCGCGGACGGCGCTGGAAGAGTCTTCCGTCGGCGGTGGGGGCGCCGCGGAGGATGGTGCGGCCGCCGGAGGCGCCGGTTTCGGCGCGGCGGTCGGCGCCGCAATGACCGGTGGCGAATCCACCCCAGCGCCGGCAAACTCGGCTTTCTGCTTCTCCAACTCGCGAGGTTCGTACAGCGCGTGGGTCACGACGTGCCCGCGGCCCTCCGGCGTGAGCGGGATGACCAGGCCTTTGGCTTTCAACGATTCCAGCACGGGGCGCAGCGCGGCGAGATCGGCGATCGGCTCCATGCGAGCGGCGCGGCCGCGCAGTTCGCCCTCGGTTTGCGTGCCGCGGAGCAACAGCTCGGCCATCACGGCCAATTCCACCTTATCGACGCCCAGCCATTCGTAGAGATAGTGCCGGTACTTGGAAACGCGCCCGCTTCCCTGAATCACCGCGACCGCCCCCAGGTTGCGCAGGCGGTCGAGCGATTCCTCGGCGTCATCCGGCTCCAGTTGCATCAGGGGATAGCGATTATTCTTCTGGTTGGCGCCGGTGCAAATGCCGTTGATCGACATCGGGTAAGCGTCCGGCGTGGTCTTGGCTTTTTCAGCCAGCACGCCGAGCACGCGGCGATCTATGGCCGGCAGCGGCTGCCAGCGAGGTTGCGGTTTCTCGGCGTCCGTGGACAGGGACATAGTGCGAATTTCCTTCCGTCGGCTCCGGCAAGCTAAGCCACCTTGAAAGCGTCGGGCTTGTCGGTGGCGGCGTTGAAATGAGAAAACAGATTGTCCCACAATTGGTCGAGCGCGACCAGGGCTCGCTCGATGGGCGCCGCGCGCCAGCGCCCCGGAACACACTGCTCGGCCAGCGAAAGTCGTTCGAGCTTTGCCAGCGCGTCGGCGACTTCAAAATCGACCGCAATGCCGACCTCGTGGTCCAAGTACGCTTCAATTTCGCGGTCCAATCGTTCGCTGGACCAGCCTTCCGCGCCGGCGCGGCGCCAGAGAAAGAAGTAGGCCAACAGCGCCTCGCGGCATTCCTGCTCCTCGGCTTCGTCCAGTAGCCGAAACACCACGCCCGCGTTGTTATCCAGATTCTGGTAATAGAGGCTGCGGGTCAGGTTAAGCTGATACTTTTGCTGCGTCCGCAAGTAGCCGAAGAAGGACTTCACGCCGTAGCCGAGCGTGCCGACGAGCAAGGTCGCGTAACTGAGCAAGCCGTAAACGCCGGCGGCCGCCACGACCACGGCGCCTTGAAACAACTTCCAACCGGCGATCGCCACGCCTGAAACCGTCGGCAGCAGAATTTTGCCCTGGTCCAGCAACGACATTCTCACCTGGCTGCCGGGCAGCAGCATATCCAAGTCCAGCTTGGGAATGTTCTTGAACGTCTTGAGGTACACGTGATTCGGCGAAACACGAGAGTCCGTGCAGTGGTCCCCGCGGAAGCGATAGACGATGATCAGCCGCTGATAGATCGGAACGTCGACCTGTTCCGGGCGGAACAGAGTCTGCCAGCGACGCCGTGCGCGCCGGCCGACGATATCGCCTCGCGCATAGACTTCAAGCTGCTCAAAGGCCTCGAAATCGACTTTCAGCACCAGTCCCCACTCGCTGGCCGTGCCCAGCGCCAAGGCAATATCGTCTCGAGACAAGCGGACGAAGTTCGCACGCTCGAGCAGCCAGATGAGTTGCTTGAACACGGCGTCGATCCGCCGCTCGCATTCCGCATCGTCGAGCGGTTCGATCGGGCTGGTGTCGGAATCGGGGTCGAACGGCGCATAGGCGTTTTTCAACGCTTCCAACTGGGCGTGGAACTCGTAGTGAAACACGCTCTCCAGCAGTTGACAGAACTGGCGAAACGCGCTGCGGTCTTCTGCCGACAGCTCCGCATCTTTGGCCAACAGATCCGCCAGTTCCGCTTTTCGCACCGGAATGTAATTTTCTCGGCGCCAATGCTGCGGATGCTCGGGAATGTCCTCGCCAGGCGGCGTTTGCGGAGCAAGCGGCGGCAGCGACGGTGCGGGCTCGGCGTGAGACATTTTTTCTAGCCAGGCGGATGAGGCGCAAGACTTACGGTACGCCGCATTTTACATCAACCAGGCCGGGGCGGGACAGAGCAAAGCCCCCCTGCAGTTTGGCAAGCCCGCGGCCGCTCGCTCGCAACGGCGCCGCAGGGCCTATAGCTTCATGCGTTGAAAGATCGGCTCGGGAATCAGCCGAATGGCGGTCATAATCGGTCGCCAGAACCAGGGAGAATAGACGACCGAGCGACGGCGCTGGATGCCGCGGTCCATGTCGGCGGCCACGCGCTCGGGAGAAGCGAGCAGCGGCAACCGGTCCATGCCGAACGTCATCGCCGTATCGACGCAGCCGGGCTTGACGGTGATCACCGATACGCCGTCCGGGGCCAGCCGGTTGCGCAGTCCTTGCAAATAGACGCTCAGCGCGCCTTTCGCAGAGCCGTACAGGTAATTGCTCTGTCGTCCGCGGTCTCCAGCGACCGACGAGACGGCGCAGATCCAGCCCCGACGTCGCTTCTGCAAGTATTCCGCCGCTCGCTCCAGAATAGAAACCGCCGACGTGTAGTTGACGTCGATCATCCGCCGTACTGCGGAAAGTTCTCCGGCTGTTTCCGCCTCGTCCAGCAAGCCGACGCAAAACGCCACGCCGGAAAGCCCGGCGGCCCCGCGAGAGGCGCAGCTTTCGAAGAACTCTGCGTGCGAGTCAAAGTCCAAGGCATCAAAAGCCGCGGTTTCGACGCGGATGTCGAACCGCAATCGGAGATCGGCCGCGGTGCGAGCCAGGTCGTCGCCGTCGCGACCCGCGAGGATCAGGTTGGTTCGTCGCCGCGCCAAACAACCGGCCAGTTGTCGGGCGATGGAGGACGTAGCGCCGACGATCAGTACGTATTCGCTCATGCTGCACGAACCGCTGTGCGAGCGGCCTCCGTCAGTCCCAGACGCCGGGCCAAGGACGAACTGAATCGATGCTGCGGATCCAGTTCGTTTTTGATGCGCCGAAAGCGTTCTGTTTCGGGATACATAGCTTCGAACGCCGTGCGACTGAGCCGGGGGTTTTTGGCCAGGTACGTGCGCCCGTCGTACCGTAGCACGAGCTCATCGAGCTCGCGCATCAATTCGGGAAGATCTCGCCGCCAGGGAAGATCCAGCGCCAGCGTGTGACCTTGCAGCGAAAACGAGAGCGGGCTTGCATTTCCCGGACCGAACGACTTGAGCACGGCGAGAAATGAGGCCGCGCCCAGCCCGGCAAGCTTCTCCAACAGCGCCGCCACGCCGCGGCGGCTACTTGCGACGGGAAACGCCGCCTGGTACTGAATGAACCCCTGCCGCCCGTAGATCCGATTCCAGTGCAACACGGAATCGAGGGGATAAAAGAACGAATCGTAGTGTACGATCGCCCGCTGGTCCCGATGTACGCGGTAATACAGCGAGTTGAACGCCTGAACCGTCCAGCGGTTCAACAGGCCCTGAGGCAAATAAAACGGAACCGAACGTTTCCGTCGGCACTCCAGTTCTCGCGGACTATCAACGAGTTCTCGAGGCAAGTCGTTCAGCGGGGCATGGCGGCCGCGCATCAAGATAGAGCGGCCCAAGGCCTTGCCCTTGGCGAGGCAATCAATCCAGGCGACCGAATACGCAAAGCGATGATCGTGAGCGGCGAACTCGTCCAACGCCTGATCGAGATTCTCAGCGCGGCGGTGTTCGACCGCCAGGTACGCGGTCGGCGCCGGTTTGAGTGACAGACGAGCGTCCAGCACCACGCCGGTCAAGCCCATGCCGCCGAGCGTGCCCCAGAAGGCGTCGGAGTGCTGACTACGCGAGCAGATGAGCTCTCGCCCGTCGGCGGTCAACAGACGAAAGCTCGCTACGCATGACGCGAACGAGCCGTCCTGGTGATGGTTCTTGCCATGTACGTCGGCGGCAATCGCGCCGCCCACGGTAACGAACTTCGTGCCGGGCGTTACGCTCGGAAACCAGCCCCGGGGCAAGGCGAAGTCGATAATCTCGCCGAACGTGGCGCCCGCCTCACACTTCAACTCTCCGGAGGCGGGATCGAAATCGAGCAGCCGATTCAGGCGCGCGTGCAGCAGAACGCCTCCGCCGCCATTGAGAGCCGCGTCGTTGTAACTGCGTCCTGCACCGCGGGAGAGCACGGAATCCTGAGGCGCACCTGCGACTACGCGCCGGAGTTCCGCGACTTTTTCCGGGCGATATACCTGGCAAGCCTGGCGATCGTAGTTGCTCCAGCCGGCGAGCGTCCGTTCCACGCCGCGAACGGGTCTCGCCGTCGGCGCCGGGTGCGTCTGCACGACGTCCGTCGGCTCGTGCCTGGTAGACATTTTCACGACCCCCCTCGCAACAAAAGACGTCAGGCTTTTGCCAGCAACACGGCCACGGCCGTCGTGGCGATTGAACACAAGCTGGCCCAATCTTTCAGGGCGAAAACAACCGGATCGTCGGCAATTTGCCGGCGCCGGGCGAGCAACCAGAAGCGCGTGATCCAATAGAGCAGCATGGGGCACGCCAGCCACAGCAGCCACGGACGTCCGTACATTGCCTTGACGCCGGCGCTCTCGATATACAGGCAGAAAACCAGAACTGCCATGTAACCGCTCGTCGGCCCCACGCTCTCCAGCAGCGAGAGGTCTTCTTTCCGATACCCTCGCCCCGGCAACTCTTCATGGTCCGCCCCTTCGCGGCGGCTCAATTCGACGTACCGCTTGCCCAGCGCCAGGCTGAAAAAGAAGAACATGGAGAAGGCCGTCAGCCAGGGCGAGAGTTGCACGTCGACGGCAACCGCTCCGGCGAGAATGCGAAACGTATACAGCCCGGCCAGCAGCAGCACGTCCAGGACGGCCTGCTTTTTCAAAAACAGCGAATAGGCCGTGGTCAATAACACATAGACCGCCAGCAAACCGCAAAACCGCGTTGAGACGAAATGAGCAGCGATGCCAAGTCCCAACAGGCCCAATGCGGGAGCCATCGCCAACCCCGCAGCCGGAGAGAGCTGGCCGGCGGCAAACGGGCGCCGGCATTTCGTCGCGTGGCGGCGGTCCGACTCGATATCGAGCAAATCGTTGAGCACGTAGATGGCTGAGGCGCAACAACAGAACGCCGCAAACGCCAGACAGGCCAGGCCGGCCTTGGAAAGCTGGTCCGTCTGGTGCGCCAGAAACAGCGGTACGAAGACCAACAGGTTTTTCACCCATTGATGTGGACGCAGCGCTTTGAGAGCATTTCGCACCCCGCGCACGGGATCGGCGGAGCCGTCCAACACCAAGGGAGCGCAAACGGTGCGAGCTCGCTCGACCAGGCCGCGGCCCGGCGACGCCAGGTAGGCCTCGGCCGCCGCTTCCCAAACCGCAAGATCTTCGGGCGAGCGCCCCAAATAAGCGAAGCCGCGCCGCCCCAGACACTCGCGAATTGCCGCCAGTTTCGCTAATCCGCTGCCGGCAATCGTTGCGTCGCCGACGACGACGTGATCGAAGAGCTCCAGATGCCTGGCGACGGAGCGAGCGACGCGTTCTTCCGATCCGACCAGGATCAACACTCTGCCCGCCTCTTTTTCCCGACGCAGAAATTGAAGGACGCTGCGCCGGTAGGGCAGGGCGGCTGCGTCGGGGATTGCATGCGCGGCAAGCCGCCGTTGAAGATGCGCCTTGCCTCGGAAAAACCAGAAGGGCGCCAGCAGCAACAGCCAGGGAAATCGCTTAACCGCCAGCAACAACGATTCGAATAAGGGATCCGTGCCGAGCAACGCCCCTTCGAGGCTCACGCAAAGCGGCCAGCGCGAGGTTCGCAACGACGGCTGGGGCGGCGAGACGACGGCAGCATCGCATTCGGCCGGCCAGCGAGGCGTGGATTTCATGGTTCCGATCCTTCGGTGAGCGCGGTACGAAACCGGCGCGGGCGGGTCATTCCATGACCGCGTCGTCAGGTTCTAATAAGCTGCGCAAGCAGGGTCAAGGCCGATCGGCGCTGAGGCGGGCCAGACCGGAATTACCCATTTGCCGTTGTCCCCCCGGCCCAACGAGGCGTATGATAAAAATGAGTGAAGCGATGGCTTGGGCGCGGATTCCGGGCGCCGGTCGCTTTCACGCTCACGTCACGGCAGAGCCGGCAGGTTCAGGATGAATGACAAATTGGAGTCGGATCGTTGCGCACGGCTGTTGCGAGCGATGGCCGATCCCGAGCGGCTCAAAATCGTGCAGTGCTTGCGAGACGGGCCCAAGAACGTCAGCGAGATCGCCGAATTGCTTGGGGAAGAGGTAGTTAACGTCTCGCACCACCTGGGCGTCTTGCGAAACGCCGGAATTGCGCTCGATGAGCGCCGCGGCCGGTTCGTCATCTACCGGCTGCATCCCGACGTGTTTCAAGCGGACTCCAAGGCCGGCCGAGCCGAACATCTCGATTTCGGCTGCTGCCGGCTCGAAATCCCCAAGTCATAAGGCCTGGCAGCTAACCGCGGGCGACAGCGCCGCCGCGTCGACGCTTTTTACGTCGACCGCGAGAGCCGGCCGGCTGCTGCGAAGGGCCGTCCGTAAAGCGTTGCTTCGATTGCCCTGACCGCTGCTGTCCCGAGCGCTGCTGGCCTGAGCGGCTCTTGCCGAACGGACCTTGTTTGCCTGGCCCGCGCCCAGGCCTGCTCGACGGCTTTTCCGCCGCCGGCGATCGCTGAATGTCAATCGCCTCGCGAGTCGGATACTGTGGCTGCTCGTCTTCGACGGACAGCGCGAGCCGCGTCAGGCGCTCAATGGAACGCAGCAACGAACGCTCTTCGCGGTCGCAGAACGACACGGCGATTCCGGCGGCGCCGGCCCGGCCGGTCCGACCGATACGATGCACGTAAACTTCGGGAACCATCGGCAAATCAAAATTGACGACGTGTGAAACGTCGTCGATATCCAGCCCGCGGGCGGCGACGTCGGTGGCAATCAACACGGGCGGCTTCTGCGACTTGAAACTCTGCAGCACGCGTTCGCGGGCCGCCTGGCTCTTATTGCCGTGAATGGCCTCGGCCCGGATGCCGGACCGCGACAGATACCGCACCACCTTATCGGCCCCATGCTTGGTGCGCGTGAAGACCAGCGCTCGCTTAATGGCCGTCTGCTTCAGGAAATGGGCGAGCAAGTGAGGCTTGTTTCGCTGATCAACGTGATAGACCGATTGCTCGATTCGCTCCGCAGGAGCGGATACGGCGGCGACCTGAACGGTCGTCGGGTTGCGAAGCCAACTGGCGGCCAGCTTGCGAATATCCGGCGGCATGGTGGCCGAGAACATCAAGGTCTGGCGCTCGGACGGCGCCTTGGCCACAATCCGGCGCAGATCGTGAATGAACCCCATGTCGAGCATCTGGTCGGCTTCGTCGAGAATCAGGATCTCGACCTTGCTCAGGTCGACAAAGCCTTGATTCATCAGGTCGAGCAAGCGTCCGGGCGTCGCCACCACGATATCCACGCCGCCGTTGAGTGCTCGAACCTGCGGATTCTGGTTGACGCCGCCGTAAATGAGCGTGTGCCGCAAACTGAGATGCTTGCCGTAAGTACGGAAGCTGGCGCCAATCTGACTGGCCAGTTCGCGAGTGGGCGAAAGGATCAAGGCGCGGATCTTTCGCCCGCGGCCGTTTACACGGCATTCCTGCTCGCCGAGCCGGTGCAACGTCGGCAGCGCAAAAGCGGCCGTCTTGCCGGTGCCGGTCTGAGCGCATCCAAGCAGGTCGCAGCCGGCAAGAATCGGCCCGATCGCCTGAGCCTGGATCGGGGTGGGAATTTCGTAGCCTTCCGCCTTAACGGCGCGGAGGACCGGCTCGGCCAGGCCGAGCTCTTCAAATTTGCTCATTCAATTTCTTCTTTAACGGTATTTCTGATAGCAGTCGCATGCGCGCTGCCGCCCTTGCGGTCGCGGCGCGGCAGCCATCAAAGCTGCCGCGAACCAGGAATGCCGGCTTTCCCGCCTGTCGCCTTGCCGCTCGCTTGGACGTCGATCGCGTGCCTTGAACTACCGTACAGGACTCGCGCCGAAACCAACACGAAGGGGAAACAAATGGAACCTCGGCGACCGCCGAGGAGCAAGCAGATCAATTGCGATCGGAAGCTGGCTGCGATGTTCGCGAACGAGTCTCGAACCGTTTGCCGCTAAAGAAGCTACTGAACAGGTTCCGGCAAAAGCCAGAACCCTCTCGCACCTCGAGTTGTAGAATAGTTTAGTGCGAAATTGGCGATTGTCAAGTTCAGTTACTCTCGTGGATTGGCGCCGAGAGGATGTTTTGATACCTATCGATCTGAAGCGAACCATCGCGAACGCTCCGTTGTAACGCGTCGACCAAACAACAGGCCTGTCTTTCAAGGATTGAGTCTCCGTGGTGTTAGGCCCATACAGTCCCGCCTCGGAATCCGGCCGCCAGCCGCATCCGCAAGCGGAACTCGCCGACTTGGCACGCGCCATCGGCGATGAACTGGCTGGAGAACTCAAACGGGCTTGCCGCCTTTCCTCGCAGTGGACTGACGAAACCGCCGGCTTTGCCCTCTTGCAGACGGCCATGGACCGCTGCTTGAACCGGCTGGCCCAGACGGGCTGCTGGGGACGGGCGAACCAACAGCCATCGAACGCGTTCTGGGCGGCAACCGGTTCGGTGCTCTCGCTCGGCTCGCTGCAAGACAGAGCTCGCAATAAGCCCCGCGGGTACGCCGGCGACTATGAGATGTTCGTGCAATTCTATGAAGGCTATTGCGTCGATCATCCGCTGGGCCGGCTGTTCGACCGATATTTTCAAAGCCAGGCTGCCGTGGAAGCCGTTCGTTCTCGAACGAGCCAAATTGCTGCTGCGATTGTCTCGCACCGCCTGACGGCGAATGGTGAAGCACCGTATCGCATCGTCAGCGTCGGCTGCGGTCCGGCAATCGATCTCGAACTGGCTATCCGCTGGCTGCCGGCCGAACTCCGCGGCCAGTTGCAGGTGGCGCTGCTTGATTTGGACGGAGACGCCATATCCCATGCGATTCAGAGATTAGGCGGCGTGCTTTCGGACAACCAGCTTGTCGGCAGGCGCGACAACCTGTATCGCCTGGCCAACAATCCTGCCGCGCTGGAAATGCTCGGCCATACCGATTTCCTCGTCTGCTCCGGACTGTTCGACTACCTGCCCGACGAACCGGCCATCGGCTTGCTGCAGGCGTTCTGGCAACGCCTGAACCAAGGCGGCGCCATGCTGGTCGGCAATTTCGCTCCGCACAACCCCACGCGGGCGTACATGGAGTGGCTCGGCAACTGGTATCTGACCTATCGCACGCCAGGCGAACTTTTACGGCTGGCCGAGCAGGCCGGCATTCCGCCTTCACGTGCCGCTGTCGGAGCGGAGCGGCTCGGAATTGACCTGTTTCTAGAGGCCAAAAACAACGGCTAGCGAAGTTTCTCTCGCCTAGACTGCGCGGGTCAAAAATCCCCCCAGTCGGCCGCGGTTCAAGCGGGTTGTTGTATCAAGTCCGCAAGCTACGTAGGATAGGCTGGTCCTGGCCGCGATAACGCTGGCTTGCCTGCTTGACGTGCCCGTGAATCTGCCGCTCAGAAAGGGATCCGCATGCTTCGTACGTTGATGATTGCCGTCGCGTTTTTGGCCTTGGGCCTGCAAGCCTCAGCGCCGTCGCCCGAGAGCCCGGATCCCTCCTCGCCGCGTCCCATTCCCGTGATGGACACCGTCTTTCTGGAAGAAATGACGTGGATGGAAATCCGCGATGCCCTGGCCGCCGGCAAGACCACCGTGATCGTGGCGACCGGCGGTCTCGAGCAGAACGGCCCTTACCTGGCGACGGGAAAGCACAACTACATCTTGCGGGCGACGACGCAAGCCATCGCTCGCAAGTTGGGCGATGCGTTGGTCGCGCCGATCGTGCCGTTCGTTCCAGAGGGGAATATCGATCCGCCGAGCGGCCACATGCGCTATCCAGGCACGATCAGCGTCCGCGAGAGCACTTACGAGGCATTGCTAAAAGACATCTGCGGCAGTCTGAAAACGCATGGCTTCAAAGAAATCGTGCTGATCGGAGACAGCGGCGGCAACCAGACCGGCATGAAGAACGTCGCCAACGAGTTGAACGCGCGCTGGTCGGACGAACCAACGCGAGTGCACTACCTGCCGGAATACTATGACTATCCCGCCGTAGCCAAGTGGCTCGAAAGCGAGGGCATCCAACAGGTTCCCGAAGGCTTGCACGACGACTTTGCCATCACGGCCATGATGATGACGGTCGACCCCAACACGGTGCGGATGAAAGAACGTGGCGCCGCAGGAAAATTCAGCATCAATGGGATCGACCTGGCCCCGGCCCCGAAAACCATCGAATGGGGCAAACGAATTATCGAGTTTCGCGCTGATGCCACCGTCAAGGCGTTAGAACAAGCGCGAAAGTAGCGGCGCCGGCCGTTAGCCGGCGCCCATGAACCCGCGCCCGTTAGCCGGCGCGCTGTCCGGATCGACCGAGCAACTCGTCCGCTCGGCGCAGCAAAGCTAACCCGGAGTCCGAAAGCGACGCGCGCGGACTTTCAGGATCGCACGCGAGAAAACGCCCGTGGCAGTGCAAGCAGGCCACTTGCCTTCCCAGGTATTCGACCCGCACCCGCAGGCTGCGTCCGCACGTCGGGCATTGTTGAATGTAATGGGTGGATGGAACCATGAGACTCTCCTGAAACTCCTCCCTGCAGCGTCTGCGCCGGTCAGGCATAGCTTGCCCGGCGGCTAGTCGCCAAACCCCGCGTTGTGATTGAAAGCTCGCAACGGCTGCAAGACCTCGCTGGCCTGATAGTCTTGCAGTCGCTCACAGAAATTCTCGAAGGTCATTTCCGCCAGCTTCCAAGATTGCCCCCACCGCCCCCGGGCAATATCGCGATCGCATTGCTCGATCATGCGGCTCAGCTCCTCGAAGAGCGTAACGTGCTCGGCTTTGATCGCTCCGATGCTATCGCCGAGCGGAACCCGCGTCGCCGCTAGTTCATCCAGGTATCCGTCGGTTTCCTGCAAAGCGAACATCATCCCCAGGTGCTCGCGCAGTTCATCAAGTGAATCCAAGAGCCGCGCCGCGCCGTCGACTCGGGCGGTTCGGTGTTCGTGAAACATGCTCCGGACCACCTCCAAGAGCGAGTGAAGTTCCTGCCGTTCCTGTTGCACCTCATCGATCACGGCGCGTTCCAAGACGTTTTTTGTCATCGCGAACGACTCCTTCGACCCGAATGGGCCGTCGCGACGAGACTTCAACCTGCCGTTGTTCCCGCCGCGCGGGCTTCGGCGCATCGCGCCGTCGCCGACGGAAGAAAAAGCCAAGGGGGCGTTCGGCCCCATGCGGAACGAGCTTTCCAAGCTTGAGATGAACCCGTCTTTCGCAAACGGGTCAGGGATTCACTCTAGGCGTCGCTCCTGGGCGGCGTCAACTATTCAAATTTTATGCCAATGCCTTTTTTTCACTCGGTCGAGCGGCAACACCCCGTTTTTGTCGAGAATCGCCCGAACTCTGCCCGTCCGCGGGCCTCAAAATGGATGCCCTTGTCGAAGCCGCCGTGGGTAAAAAATGAAACTTGAGTCCAAAAACTGATCAATGTCGAGCAAGACGCCGCGCACTCCGGCGAGGTTCGCCCCGCAGGACAAAACGACGTAACCCCTCGCGCACAGCCGCTTTCCTTTCCCGCCCCAGCTTGTTAGAGTCTGAGTCACGCACCCCCGGGAATGACCTTTGAACGACGAATTTCTGAACTATGCCAGTTTGTGCCTCGCCGCGGCGGTCGCCGGCGCAATCAATTCCATTGCCGGCGGCGGAACACTGCTGACGTTTCCGGCCCTATTCGCCGCTTTGGGCGCTTCCGCCGAAGCATCGGTGATCGCCAATGCGACAAGCACGGTGGCGCTGTTCCCGGGTTCCCTGGCCAGCATGGCCGCCTATCGCGACGAGCTGCGCGAGACGCCCCGCTGGACTCTGCTGTTAGTTATCCCGAGCGTTCTGGGCGGGTACGTCGGTTCGCGGCTGGTCACCACGCTGCCGCCGGAGACGTTCCGCACGCTGGTTCCCTGGTTGATTCTGACGGCGGCTTTGTTGTTCTGGCTGCAGCCGCGGATCGCCGTCTGGTTTGGCGTTGGCAGGGAGCGTCACGCGGCCACCAGGCAGGCGATTGCCGGCGCGATGTCATTTCAATTGCTGGTGGCGGTGTACGGCGGCTACTTCGGCGCCGGCATCGGCATTTTGATGCTCAGCGCGTTGGCCATGATGGGACTCGGCGATATTCACCGCATGAACGCGCTCAAGACCTTGCTGGGCTCTTGCGTCAATGGAATAGCCGTGGCGGTGTTTATCGTCAACAAGAAAGTCAACTGGCCGATTGCTGCAGCGATGGCCGTAGCCGCCATTGCAGGCGGCTACTTCGGCGCGCGAGCGGCCCGCAGACTGGACCGCAACCTGGTGCGCCGGATCGTTATCAGTATCGGCTTCTTTCTGGCCGCCTACTACTTCTACCGCCAACTGCAGCGCTAGGACGAAAGCTCCTTGGACATCTGCTGCACGGCTTCCTCGCGCGTCGGATAGACGTCCCAGATGGAGTCGAGCTTGCTGGCCTTCAGCACTTCGCGACACAAATCGTTGACGTGGCAGAGCGCCATCCGGCCGTGTCGATCGCGCAAACGCTTCCAGGCCCGGATCGAAACGCCTAAAAAACTCGATCCGATGAACGTCGTCCGAGTCAAATCGAGCAACAGCACCGGCGGGTCGGCTTGCTCCACGGCAGCCAGCATCTTGGTCCCCAGCTCGTTGAGCGTCTGTTCGTCGAGAGAATCGTATTCCTGATCGATTTCGAAGACCGTGACGCCGTCAACGCGGGTGATATTGGACATGAGGTTGCCTTTCGAACGCCTTTTCTAGGATATTTCCAGGGGGGATAGCCGCCGGGCGCACGACGCTACTGGTCGCCGCGTTTTACCATCGTGATCTCGTTGCCGCTGGCGTTGTGTCGCACTTCGTCCATGAACGTCCGGATCAAGAGCAGACCGCGGCCGCTCAGCTTTTCCAGGTTGGCCGGATCCGTCGGATCCGGCAACGTCGAGGGATCGAATCCGGGCCCTGAATCGCGCACCACGAACGTCGCCTCGCGCCGGGAAATGGCGGCGTCGACATGCACCACCCGGTTGCGGTAAGGCTCCTCCTGACGCCTCCGTTCGGCAAGCTCGTAGTAGGCCGTCATGTCCGACTCGCGCAAGTCCGAACTGATCTCGAGATTGCCATGATAGACCGCGTTGACCAGAGACTCCTCCAGCGCAATCGCTACGCGGATCCGCGCCGTTTCGTCGCAGGGGCCGACTCGCGACATGTATTGCTGCAAATGATCGACCACGGCGGCGATCATGCTGGGATCGTTATCGATGACAAACGACCACTGCGTGCTGCTGACGCAATCCAACAGGCGCTCGCTACGGCGCTGCGAGCGCGCCGTCGTTAGCACGCTCTCGACGTTCGCGGCCAGCTCTTTCGCCAGCCTGGCTTTCGGCACGTAACCCGCCGCCCCGCACGTCAATGCCTGTACGGCGATCTCCTCGCTGCCCTGCGCGGTCATCAGAATCACAGGAATCAGCGGATACTGCTCGCGGACGGCGCGCACCAGCTCCAGGCCGTTCATTTCCGGCATCTGCAGATCGGTCAACACCAGATCCGGCTGCGACTCCTGGAGTCGCTCCAACGCCTCCTTGCCGTGCGCGGCGTAGGCGAAGGACAGATCGCCGCTCTTCTCCAACAGTCCCTGAGCCAACCGTCGATCAACGGCCGAGTCATCTACGATCAGTACCGTCGTCATGGCGCTGCTTTCGAAATTGCTGGCGGAACGCTTGCCTGTCGCTCGAGCCAGCCTGGGATCAACCGCCGTAGAAACGCGAGATTCCGCAGCATTCTAGCGGATCCCTCGGTGGGACTTCAACGAGTTACTTCAAACGTCCGCTCATGCCCTCGAGCCGGAATCGAAACCGTGTACCGCTCCGCCGCAGGATCGACCGACAGCTTGATAAGGTTCCCCTGGCAGTCTGCTTCCAGGTTGGCGATGTATTCGTCCGCAACGTTGTTTTGCGAGTCGGGACGCAGGTTGCGGTGCAACTGGTATATCGCCTGCATGGACGGCGCGCTCTTCAGCGTCTGAAACGTATCCGGTTGACAGCCCTTCGTCGTGCCGTTGTTGATTACGGCGACGGCGGGCCGCAGGCTGCGAACGACCAGCGGGTTGTTGCTGGCGTCCAACCCGTGGTGCGTTGCCTGGTACACGTCGACTTCTCCGACCAGGTTCTTCGGACAGACCAGCTTGTGTTCCATGTTCCAGGTCAAATCGCCGCCGTCGAAGAACTGAAACTCTCCGAAGCTCAACAGCAGCGCCACGCTGTTGGCGTTGTCCGAGCCGTCGCGGTCCTTGGGACGAAAATCGCTGCAAATCGCCCCGTTGTCCGGTTCGCCATCGGGCGAGTCGATAAACGTCTGCCGCGCCGCGAGGCACTTCAGCGAAAGTTTCGGCGCCGTCGGTGCGGCAGCCTTGAGCGGAATTTCGTCGCCCGGTTGAATCACCAGACGCCGCTGGGCAGGAAAAGAAAGATACTCGCGATCGGGACGTTCCCGGCCGCCTTCGAATTCGCCGTTGTCGTACACGGTGTGAATCGGCAGCATGCTCGCCAAGGTCGCCGCGCCGCCGAAATGGTCGCGGTGATAGTGGGTCGTGACCAGGTAGTCGATCCGCCGCAGCCCGGCCACTTTGACGGCCGCGTCGAAAATGCGTTGGGGGTCGCGGCGGCCCGGATTTCCCGCGTCCACCAACACCGACTCGCCCGCCGGAGTCACGATCAACGTTGCGGCCCCTCCTTCCACGTCGATCCAATAAACGTCCAGACGCTGATCCTTCGCGCCGGCTGAAGCAGCGGCTGGCGCCAGCGCGCATGAGGTAAGCAGGAGCGTAAAAAAGATGTGCTGACGACGGATTGCCATGTTCGCTCCGAGACGCGCAACGAAGAAGGGCGGAAAGCTGCGCCCGCGCGCGAGCCTCGCCCCGCCTGAGACGATGGCCGCAGTCTACTTGGGCGCCAAGGCGAACTCAACTAATCGTTTTCCACCCGCTGGTTCATGCTGCGGCGGCGAGCCAGCGCCAAAATCTCTTGACCAATGGCGATGGCGGGCAAATCGAGACGCTCCGCCTGCTCTACGTCGAGAAACACCAACGCCACCCCATCAAAATAAACGGGCCGGAACTGCGGATCCGACGCCACGCCGGCCCATTCGGCCGCCGCGACGTCGATCAGCAGCGCCGGCGTTTCTTGCCGGCCGTCGGCGCCCGGTTCGATGCCTTCGCGCAGACTGGCTCTCAGGTTTCCGGAGCGATTGATCATTTTTCGCCGGATTTCGATGTAACGGGCCAGCGTTTCCGGCGTATTGACCTCCAACCGGCCGTCGGCGAACACGCGGCGCTGCGGCCCGTTGTGAAAGATGTACACGGCCGCTTCCCCCTGATCGACCGGGAACACGCGGCGCGGCATCCCTGCTTGCCCCAGGAACTTCGCAGCCTCGTGCGAGAAAACATTCGGCACCTCGCCCCAGCCGAACCGGCGGGGACTCTCCGAGCGGGCCAGCGCCCAGAAGATGTTGGTCGGCAAACTCGCCAGCAACATTCCCAGGCAACACGCCAAGGCCAACCGGCCCCCACGAGAGCCTGGCGAAGGGGGCGAACGCGCGGCCAGTTCTCCAAAGTTCTCGCGCACGATCATTCCGCCCGCAATGGCGAACAAGGCGCTATTGCGGCTCGATTGCCAGGCCAGATAGGCGAAGGCCGCAAACAGCAACGCCCGCAGCGCGTCCCAGCTTCCTCGCCGCCACAGCCGGATAAAGCTGACGGCGCCCAGCGCCAGCAGGACCAAAGTCATGCAGAGGGTGACGTTCGTCAACGCGGCCAACAGTCCGTAGCGGCTCAAGAATTCCGGCAAACCGTCGAACTCGCCGGCAAATTGCTGATAGAAGGCCCGTTGCTCACCCTGGATCCGCTGCAGCAAGACGAAAGGAAACAGCGCGCCGCGGTAACCGTATGGATTGGCGAGCGATGCCAGAACCATGCCCAGCGTTACGCCCGCCCAACGCCGCCAGTCGGCCCCGCTCGGCGCCTCGACGCCGGCCTTCGCCCGCCGCAGCCAACGCACCGCCGCATCGGCAAGAAAACAGCCCCAGACGACGAAGCCTAATACGAACAACCCATGGGCATTGACCCACGCCAATTCAATCAGCGGCAGCGCCCAGACCCGCCGCGGATGTCGCTGCGCTGAAAAGACGATGGCCAGCGAGGCGGCCAGAAACAGGAACGAGAACATTTCCGGCCGCACCTGGTTGCGGCCCGAGAACATCAACAACGAGGGAAGCCAGCAAGCGACCGCCTGCCGCCAGGTCCCTTGAGTACGCTTCACGCTCATCGCGACGCCGAAAGCAGCCGCGCCGCAGAAGCTCTTGGCCAGCACCCACGCCGGGCTTCCGCCGAGAGCCCACAAGGCGGCGACACAGAGCTGAAACGTCCAATGCAGATCGATCCAGGGACTTTCCGGATTGGTATAGGTGAACCAATCGGTGCGGGGAATCTCCCCTCGCTCGACGATCAACTGGCCTGTGCGCAAATGCCACCAGATGTCCGGATCTTCGACCTCGACAATCCCGACCAGGAATGCCAGCAGCAGAAACGCCGCCAGCCAAAGGCGGTCGCCCGACTCAGCCGGCGCGGCTTCCGCCGAGTTGACCGGCGCCGGAGGCGAGGACGCAGTCGTCTGTTTCTCCTTGCGGCGTCGGCTCATCTACGGGCAATTTTTCAGCGTTCGAAGTTGGGCGGTCCGTTTCAGGACTTCGCATCGTTCATGCCGCGGTAAAGCGTCCTGCGGCGAGGAACTGCAACACGGCCTGCGCGGCATTGCGCTGCAAGACGATCGTACTATGCAAACCAGGAAGGACAAGATGATCGGTTTGCTTCGGAAGATGAGTGTTCGCGCAGCCGACCAGTAAATCCTGCCGTGCTGCGATAACGCCGATTTCCAGATCGTCGGGCTGGGGCAGTTCGTTGACAAAACTGCCGGGACGCGCCGCGAGTTGATCGATGATGCGGATGCAAGGGCGCAGCGCAGGGCCGACAAGCGCCGCCCAGAACGAGCCGCGATTCGGCGGAGCAATCATGACAATCCGGCCCAGTTTGGCGGGTCGGCCCATGCCTAGCGCATACCGAGTGATGATGCTGCCCATGCTATAGGTCACCAGATGAATGCGTTTCACATCGGTCCGCGCGTCAAGCGAACCGAGCAGTTCGTGCAGCTTCTGCGCATGCGCTTCGATCGTCTGCCGCAGGCTGGGGTACGACCAGTTGATCGTCTCGTAGCCGGCTTGCGATACGCGTCTCGCCAGCCGCCGCATGATAAACGCGCCAGGCCCGAGTCCGTGCAGCAGCACCGCTACTTCGCCCTGCAAGGCGCCGCCTGGCGAAGGCTCGACGTTGTCGGCGGGCCGGTCGCTGGACTCGGCAGTTGGAACGAGAGGCTGCGAACCGGACGGCTCGGCGCTAATGGATTCACCCACGATACAATCCGTCGATCGGGCGACCGACCGTGATCGGCAGCGGCCGCCCTAAAGAATCCATGTAGTGCCCCGTCGGATCGATTCCCAAGGCCGAGAACATCGTGGCTGCCACATCCCACGGACCGACGCGGTCGGCAAGGGGATGACCGCCGGTCTTGTCCGACTCGCCGTACACGGCGCCGCCGCTCACCCCCGCTCCTGCGAGCACGCCGGAATACACGCCGGCCCAATGCTTGCGCCCGGGCGTGCTGCCGGCGAAGTTTTTCTCCAGCGCGACCAGCGGGGCGCGGCCGAACTCTCCCAGGCAGACGACCAGGGTCTCATCCAACAGGCCTCGCTCTTCAAGATCCTCCAGCAAGGCGGAGAAGCCTTGGTCAAAGCGCGGCAGCAGATACCGCCCCAGCGATTGGAAGATATCGTTGTGCGTGTCCCAGCCGTAGGCGTCGACGTTGTCGGGCGCCTTGTCCTGGCCGCGGTTCGAATGGTTCCAGATCACCGTGATCCACGGCACGCCCGCCTCGACGAGCCGGCGAGCCAGCAGGCAGGCCTGACCCGATCGGTTCAGCCCGTACCGCTGCCGCACCTCACGAGGCTCCGCCGACAAGTCGAACGCTTCGCGGCAGGCAGGCGATGCGAGGAGCTCAAATGCATGGGCGTAATGCTGGTTCATGTCCAGCAGGGTCCGGTTGGATTCGAACTGCTTGCAGCAGTCTTCCAGCGCCTGCTTTAAGTTTTGCCGGGCAGAGAGCCGCACGGCCGGCAAATCTTCGAGCGGTTCGAGCCCTTGCACAGCGGCGCGGGCCTGGCTGACGTCTCCAATCACCAAGGGCTCGTACTCGCGACCGAGCAAGCCGCCGTCTTGCCCGGGCCCCACGCGCTCGGGAACCAGGGCGGGGCCGTTCAAGTGAATTGCTTCGTAAGGAAAACGGTTGATGGGCCGGACTCGCTTGAGGACCGCGCCGTACGTCGGCTCATCGGTCGGACGCGGCGGCGGATTGGCGCTCTTCTGCGCATGAAACCGTCCGGTGAGCGTTAAATAGCCCGCCGTCCCGTGGTCCAGATCGTCGTGCGACAAGCTTCGCACAATCGCGTAGCGATGGGCCAGCCGTGCGAGCTGAGGCATGTGCTCGCAAATAAACGTCCCCGGCGCCGACGTGGCGATCGGCGTGAATTCGCCTCGAATTTCCCGCGGCGCCGACGGCTTGGGATCCCACAGATCAAGCTGGCTCTGGCCGCCGCTGGCATAGACGAAAATCACCGACCGCGCGCGGCCGAAGCCGGGACTGCGGCGCGAGCCATGTTCGGCGCCCTCCGCAAGCTGCGGCGAAAACATTCCGCTTTGCGACGATACCGCGCTGCACGCGCCCAGGCTGGCGAGTCCGCCGATTCGCAGCCACTCGCGGCGCGAAATCGGCCGGCCCGGTCGCTCGTTCGTCGAAAGAAAGCGGAACATCGGCCTCGTTTGATCGATTCTCGCGCGTCGATTGCCTGCGCCTTCATCGTAGCCGCGTCCGCTATTTGGCTCAATGGAATCCACGACGCCGGAGCGGAATTCGCGCCGGACGGACCAGAATCAAGCTGGCGGCGTACGCAACCGCGGGCGTTGTCCAACGTCGGGCTACTTCGACGCTCAACGCGAACTGACCGCGCGAGATGCCAGGGAACGGCCGTCGTTGAGGATCTCGTTGAGGAACAATTCGCCCAAGACTTCGAGCGAAATTTGTTCTTTGAACTCGCAGCCGAGCAGCCACAAGCCAGGGCCCTCTGCCGATTGCCAACGCACCGCGGCGGGCAATTCGAGATCGAACTTCGAATTCTCTGAGACCAGGCGAACCGTCACCCGTTCGCCTGGGGCGAATGGGCGGGCGTCGGCCGGTTCAGTGAACCGCAGACGTGCGCCGCTGCGAGCGAAGTCAAGCAGTTCCACCGTCATTGTATCGGCCTGGTCGGCGACGCTCCGCGTCAGCCTTACCGTCACCGCGCTCGGGTCGCCAACCTGGTGTCGTGGTTTGCGGCCCACGTAGCTAGAATTGTCTGTAGCCATCGTTAGCGCTCTGCGGGGTTTGCAAGCGAAAAGCCGGCTGGCGACCTTCGGCGGTCGCAGCCATCGTTCAATTAAACTTAGCTCACAACCGACCGCCGCGCTCCGGCCTAATCGCTACAAACGGCGCACGTCAACCGCTGCCGTTCGACTAATTCGGCAGCGGCGGCAACCGTAATCGCGACTACGCGGAAAGCTCGTCGCGAACCTTTTCCAGCAGCTTCTTCGAAGCTTTGATGCCTTCCGGCTCACTGAGCTGGCTCCCCTCGTACTCGATGCCGACGAAGCCGTGGTAGCCGGCAGCAAGGACGATCTTCATCATCTTGAGGTAGTCCGTGTGGAGTTCGTTGCCCTGTTCGTCGAAGTCGTGCGTCTTGGCGCTGACCGCCTTGGCGTAAGGCATCAGTTCAGCGACGCCCTGGTAACGATCGTACTCCTCGCCGTCCTTGATTTTGAAGTTGCCGAAGTCGGGCAGCGTGCCGCAGCGCTGCATGCCGACCTGCTTGATGACCGCGGCGAGCCACTGGCCGTTCGACGACAGGCCGCCGTGGTTCTCAACGAGCACGTTGATGCCGTGCTGATCTCCGAACTCGGTCAATCGCCGCAGTCCGTCGGCGGCCCGTTCAAGTTGCTCCTCGTAGCTGCCGCTGCTGCGGGCGTTGACTCGAATTGAATGGCAGCCCAGGAACTTCGCCGCTTCGACCCACTTGTGATGCTTTTCCACGGCCTCGGTGCGTTTCTTCTCGTCGGCGTCGCCCAAGTTGCCTTCGCCGTCGATCATGATCAATTGGTTCGAAACGCCTTCGTCCTTGGCGCGTTGCTTCATTTCGCCCAGGTACTTCTTGTCCTGGGCCTTGTCCTTGAAGAATTGATTGACGTATTCGATCGCCTCGATGCCGTAATCCCGTCTGGCCGTTTTGGCGAAATCGAGATTGTCCAGCTTGCCGTCGAAAAAGGCGTGGTGCAGCGACCATTGCGCCAGCGAAATACGAAACAGCGGCTTTTTGTCGGCGGCTCGCACGCGGTCGCCCAGCACGCTCAGCAGGCTTGCCCCGGCGGTGAGTTGAACGGAGCGTTTAAGGAATTCGCGACGATCGTGAGCGTGCTGCATGAGTAAAAACCTCGCCTGAAAAGCTGCTGACGTACCGGGTTTGTGCCTGACTTCGCATCCGAGTATGAATCCTGCTCCCGCCGGCGGCAAGAGTCGCTCGGGGGGCGTGGGATTTTGCTGCAAAAACGCGAGAAAGTCGCCCGCATTCGGTTTAGAATGCAAGGAAGTGCAACGGGGCCGACGAACCGGAAACTTGCCAGGCGTAAACCCTGCCATGGACCGAAGAGAATTCCTGACTGCCAGTCTGGGGGCGGTTGCGGGCGGCTCGCTGGCGCTGCCCCATGGGCGTGCGCCCTTATTCGAACCGGCCGCAGCGCCGCCGCCGGCTTATAGCGTCATTCCGGTCGTGGGAGACGGTCGCTGGATCTGGACTGAGCCTCCCGACAACGAAACCGGCTACCTGGAGCCGCGTCCCTACGATCTGACGATCGGCATCCAGTTGCAAGGCGCCGGTTCGGCGAGCGACATCACCAGCACCACCACCGTGCCGCTCGACTACCCCGAGCAGAGAATCGAAAGCGTCAAAGTTATCACCCAAGGCTGCGTCGCCGCGATCCGGAAGTTGGCCAGCGGCGCCGGGCAATTGCTGCTCAAGGCCCCGGGCATCGCCCAAGGACAGGTCGTGTCTGCAGTGGCGCATTACCGGCTGACGCTGTACAAGCAGTTCCACAATTACCATGCCGACCAGTTCCCCGTGCGGCAAAAGATTCCGCCCGAGGTCCGCAAAACTTACTTGCAAGACAGTCCGGGCATTCAAACCCGCTCCAAGCAAGTACGCCAACTGGCCGCCGAACTGACCGCCGGCACGCCGAAACATCCCTGGGACGTGGCCAAAAGCTTTGCCGAATGGACGCCGCAGCACATCAAACCGCAGATTGGCAGTTACACGAGCGTGACCGCGGCGCTGGACAATCGCCTGGGCGACTGCGAAGAAATGGCGGGCGTGTTCGTGGCGCTCTGCCGCGCGGTCGGCATCCCCGCACGATTGGTCTGGATCCCTAATCATACCTGGGCTGAGTTTTTCCTGGTCGATCACGACGGCAAGGAACACTGGATTCCGGCCCATACCGCCTGTTACTCGTGGTTCGGCTGGAACGGCGCTCACGAGTTGGTGCTGCAAAAGGGGGATCGCATCCAGTTCCCCGAGCGTCGCAAGACGATGCGTTTGCTGCCCGACTGGACGCAATGGTCCGGCGCCGAACCGCAAGCTCGCTACACGGCGGAGCTCACGCCGCTGCCGATTGCCCCGGGCGAGGACCCGGGCCCCGGCGCGCGGCGTAAAGACGAAAAGGGAGAGTGGAAAGTCGTCGGCGACCATCCGCTCAACCGTTACGTCCGCCGCTAGCTCAGGCGTGCGGCAGCGTCTCAGCGGTGAGCGGTCGTTAACCGGCGGCCCGATCGAGACGACTTCAACGCGGCGAAAATCGGGGACTCGTCGCATACCCATCGCGCGGGCGCTTCTTCGTCAAACGGCAACTGCTGCGAAGGCGCCGCCCAGCGCGCCCGGGCATTGAGAGCCAGGGGCGCGGATTTCTATAATTAAGTAGGAACGCGTTTTGCAGGCACGCTCCTATATCACCGAGTCCGCGAATTACAGCGGCGGCGAATTGAGAAAGAATGGCAGGCGGTCATGTTTGACGAATCGCACCGATTGCTGCGGAAGCTGATGCTGCCGTCGGCCGAGGAATGCCGCTGCGCCGAGTGGCGGCCGCCGGCCGACATTTACCGCACGCAGCGAGGCTGGCTGGTCAAGTTCGATCTGGCGGGTGTGCGCCCCGACGAGGTGGAACTGACCGTACAGGGAAATCGACTGACGGTCAAAGGCGCGAGGCGAGACTGGAGCCTGGAAGAAGGCCATCATTTTTATTCGCTCGAAATCGCCTACAACCGCTTCGAGCGGTCGATCGAGCTGCCTGGCGACGTGGAGCACGCTCGAGTCGCCACCGATTATCGGGACGGAATGTTACTGGTGCAACTGGTTACGGAGGCCGAGCCGAGATGAATTCCGCCATCCAGCGCGCCGCGGCGCTGCCCGTCGTCCCGCTGAAGAACACGGTGCTGTTCCCCCATCTTCTCATGCCGCTGGCCATCGGGCGCCCGCAGTCAATTGCTGCCGTCGAAGCGGCGCTGGCCAGCGAGGACAAGACCTTGTTCGTCGTCGCCCAGCGAGACCCGACGGTCGACGAGCCCGACGGGGAGGGTCTATACGAAGTTGGCACGGTCGCGGTGGTGAAGCGCATGGAGCGGTCGCCCAATGGATTGCAATTGATCGTGCAAGGCATCGAGCGCGCCGCGCGGGAAACCGTCGAATCGACGAGCCCGTTCCTGAAGGCCAACGTGCGCATGCTGTCGCTGCCGGACGACGACGGGACCGAGGTCGAAGCGCTGCATCGCGAGGTGCTGGGACTGGCCGGCAGGATCCACGCCATGGTCGATCCTCAAGCCCATGCGGGCCTGGAGCAAATCCTCGCCCAAGTGACCGACTTGCTGCACCAGGCGTACCTGATCGGCTCGATGCTCGGCCTGGACTTGGGCCAGGCGCAAAAGCTGCTGGAAGCTTCCACGAGACTGGAGGCCTTGCAGTTGTTGCACGGTTATTTGCAACACGAATCACAGGTGCTCGAGCTACGGCAAAAGATCGCCAGCGAGGCCCGGCAGGAAATGAGCCGCGAGCAGCGCGAGTACCTGCTGCGGCAACAGATGCGCGCCATTCAGGCGGAACTGGGCGAACAGAACCCGGACCAGGCGGCGATCGGGCAGCTTCGCGAACGGCTCGAGTCCGCCGATCTGCCCAAGCAGGTGCAAAAGGAAGTCGAACGCGAGTTGGCACGGTTGGAGCGTCTGCCGACGGCGGCGCCCGACTATCAAATCACGCAGAGCTACGTGGAGTTGGTGCTGGAGCTTCCCTGGCGTCGGGTAACCGAAGACGATCTGGACCTGGCCCGCGCGCGTCGCATCCTGGACGAAGACCATTACGACCTGAAGGAATTGAAAGAGCGGATCGTCGAGCACCTGGCGGTGCTGAAGCTGAATCCGCAAGCCAAAGCGCCCATCCTGTGCTTCGTTGGCCCGCCGGGCGTCGGCAAGACGTCGCTGGGCCAGTCGATCGCCCGGGCCATGAACCGGACCTTCGAACGCATGAGCCTGGGCGGATTGCACGACGAGGCCGAGTTGCGCGGGCATCGCCGTACGTATATCGGCGCCATGCCGGGACGCATCCTGCGTTCCATCCGTCGTGCGGGAGTCGCCAACCCAGTGCTGATGCTCGACGAGATCGACAAGATCGGCGCCGACTATCGCGGCGATCCGGCGGCGGCGTTGCTGGAGATTCTTGATCCGGCCCAGAACAGCACGTTTCACGATAATTATCTCGATCTGCCGTTCGACTTGTCGCGCGTGTTCTTCATTGCCACCGCCAACACGCTCGATACGATCCCTCGACCGCTGATCGACCGGATGGAGATCCTCCGCGTCTCCGGCTATTCCGAGGAGGAAAAAGCGGAAATTGCCCGGCGTTATCTGATTCCACGTCAGCGCCGCGAAGCGGGCCTGAAGGACGACCAATTGGTCATTTCCGACGCCGCCTTACTCCGCCTGATTAGCCGCTACACTCGCGAAGCCGGTTTGCGACAGCTCGAACGGACCCTGGGCCGCCTGGCGCGCAAAGCGGCCATGCAATTCGCCGAGGGCGCAACCCAGCCGGTCCAGATACAGCCCGAGGACCTGCCGAAGTTGCTCGGTCCTGAACGATTTCAGATCGAAGAAGCGCGGCGCCGCTTGCCGCCCGGCGTCGCGGCGGGCATGGCCTGGACCGAGGCCGGCGGGGACGTGCTGTATGTCGAAGCCGCCCTGCTGCCCGACGGCAAAGGCTTGACGCTGACGGGCCAATTGGGCGAGGTGATGCAAGAATCCGCGCGGACCGCGCAAAGTTATCTCTGGTCGCACGCCGCCGAACTGCGAATTGAACGAGAGCAGATCAGCCACAGCGGCGTCCATATTCATATCCCCGCCGGCGCCATTCCGAAAGACGGCCCTTCGGCCGGCGTGACCATGGCCACGGCGCTGGCCTCGCTGTACGGCAACGTCCCCGCGCGGAGCGACACGGCCATGACCGGCGAAATCACGCTCACCGGGTTGGTACTGCCGGTGGGCGGCATCAAGGAAAAAGTGCTGGCGGCCCGACGCGCCGGTCTGCGGCGAATCATTTTGCCCAAACAGAACGAGCAGGATCTGAGCGAGCTGCCCGAGCATGTCCGCGCAGAACTGGAGTTCGTCCTGGTCGAGCAAATCGACGACGTGCTGGCCGCCGCCGTGCCGCAGTTCGCCGATCGGCTCTCTACGGTTCCTGGCTCTTGAAGCGTCAGCGTGGAGCGCGCCGCGCATGCAGCGGCTCAAGCCGCCGAGGCTCGGTCCTCAACCGCTGCTGCCGCCAGGTCGGGGCTGAACAGCGAGGGAACGCCATTTCCGTCGGCAGCGCTCGTCTGCCCGCGCAAACGTTCCCGCCAGGCGACCGAGCCCGGCAAGCTCAAAATCGCGCAAGCGGCCAGCCATCCGACCGCTGCGCCGCAGCAAACATCGCTCAGGTAATGTGCGCCCGATACGACCCGCTGCAGGCCGACCAGCGCAGCCAGGCCGAACAAGAACCGCCGCGCCTGCGGATAGAGACAGGCCAACGCGACGGCAAAGGCCACGGCCGTGGCCGTATGCGCCGACGGAAAACTCTCGTTGACGCTGGCGCGCTGCCAAGGGGGCAGCCACCCCTGAAACGTCAACCAGACGTCGGTCGTCGCCAGATCGAAACCGCGCGGTCGAGTGCGCACAAAGACGAACTTGGCAAGATTCGCCGCCAGGCCGCTGCCGTAGGTCACCGCCAACAATCTCGGCAAGGCCCAGCGCCGCCCCGGATCGAGCGAGTAGGCCGCCGCCACGATCAGCAACACGCCGATTCCGTGTCCGAACGTCTCGCCGATTTCGATCAGCTTGCGGACCGAGCCTGGCAAGACGGTCGTCGTCGCCCAGTGAGATACCGGCAAATCGACGGTCAGCGACGCCGCGCCGAGCGCAACGAGCACGGCTGCCGGCAGCCACGGCCGCCGGTTCGGAAAGTCGATCGACTGCGCGAGCCCCGTTGTTTCATCCGTGTGCATGCCCGGCTCACCTGCGCAGACCGCCTTGTCTGCCTGTTCTTCGGCCATATCTTTGCCGCGCCAGTTTCTTCAGAAGCGTCAAAGCCCCGTCATTGCGGCAAGACCGGCAAACCGTGCGGGCCATACCATCACG
>DASZUP010000290.1:0-3978 GCA_035547635.1 Pirellulales bacterium | reverse complement strand
TTGCGCAGGGCGGAGTTGATCATCATCAGCTCGCCGACGTTCTCCAGCGTGACCATGCCGACGAACTGGCCGTCATGCACCACCGGCAGGGTGGAACAGGCGCTTTCGCGCATCCGCTGGAAGGTGCCTGCGAGCATTTCGGTGTCTTCGACCGTCGCGCAACCGGGTTGCATGACATCGCCGACGCGCTGTTCGCGGCCCTCTTCGGCCAGGGCCTGCATCACGTCGGCCCGCATCAGAATGCCCGCCACGCGGCCGTCTTCGACGACGGGGAAATCCTGCTGAGAGCCGGCCAGCAATTCCTGGATGGCCGTTTCCAGCGTGTCGTCGGGCGACAAGGCGCGAACGCGGGTCATCATTGCCGTGCGCACCGGTATGCCTTTCAGGGCCGAGCGGATCATGACCATGTTGGCTTCTTCCTGGGCGCCCAGGTAGACGAACAACGCGATTAACATCAACAGCGGGTTGCCGAACAATCCGAAGAAGCCGAACATGATGGCCAGCGCCTGTCCGACGGCCGCGGCGTTTTGCGTGGCGCGAACGTAATCGCCCGAAAAGTGAGCCAGCACGGCCCGCAGCACGCGGCCGCCGTCCATCGGGAAGGCGGGGATCATGTTGAACAGCACGAGCCAGACGTTGACCTTCATCAGTTGCGGCAGGAAGTCGCCTTCCAGCGGCGCCAATTGCCAGCTTCCCAGCGTTCCTCGCACCGCCAGCAAGAAGGCCGCCAGAGCAGCGGCGATGGCCACATTGACGGCCGGCCCCGCCACGGCGATCCAGAACTCCTGCACGGGGTTTTCCGGGATCCGTTCCAGCCGCGCCAGGCCGCCGATCGGCAGCAAGGTAATGTCCTGGGTGCGTACGCCGAAGCGTTTGGCCGTCAACGCGTGCCCCAATTCGTGCAGCACCACGCAACCGAACAGCGCCAGCACGAAGGCGATTCCCTCAATCGCCTCTCCCAAGGGGCGCCTGTTGACGAAATCGGCCATGGCAATCCAGCCGATCAGGATCAAGAACGTCCAATGGACGAAGATGCCGATGCCGGCCACCTCGCCGAGTTTCCAGGACCATTTCATGCCAGGTGATTATCCTCTGAGAAGATTCCTATCATGGCGGGCCGACACGGCTCTCCGTATCGACGCTGCAGCTATATAAGCCTAAGCCACGATTCAGCATACCGCGGCGCCGCCGTAGCCGACAGGAGCACACGTTGTAGCGGAAGTCGTGAGACTTCCGGGCGCCCGCACCAACTCCCAAACTCCAGCACGTCTTGAGGCTCCAAGCACGCTTCCCGGAATCTTCACAGATTCCGCTACGGCGATTCGACATCGCCGCACTGTAGCGGAAGTCGTGAGACTTCCAGGCGTCCCGCACCAACTCTCAACCTCCAGCATGCCTTGAACCTCCAAGCACGCTTCCCGGAATCTTCACAGATTCCGCTACAGGTTCCTCATCGGCTCACAAACGGGGATCGACCGGTTCGCTTTCCAATGCCAGCACGGCGAACGCGCACTCGTGAACGCGCCGCAGCGGCTCGCGGCGGACGAATCGCTCGAGCCCCTCAATCCCCAACGCAAACTCCCGCAAGGCCATCGAACGCTTGTGCCCCAAACCGCGCGAGCGCAGCCGGGCGAGGTTTTCCTCTGCCGTGTAGTCAGGCCCATAGATAATCCGCAGGTACTCGCGGCCGCGGCACTTCACGGCCGGCTGCGCCAGCCCCTGGGCGCCTTGGAAGATGCACGCGTGCGGCTTGACCACCATCCCTTCGCCTCCACGCTCGGTCAGCTCCGTCCACCAACGCGTCGCTTCCGCTACCCTCGATGCATCTGTGACGTCGACCAGCCGCCAGGCCGTTGCCTGCAGCAGTTCCTCGTCGGCGCGGCAGACGCCGGCGAGCGTTTCCATGTGCCAGGCGTGGGGCTGGTTCGCATGCACGCGGCCTTCAGTCGCCAACAAGTGAAACGGCGCCAGCTTCAAGTCGGCAAGCGAGGCCACCGGCCAGCAGTATTGCCGGTAGGCGGCGACGAACTTGTCGATGTTGTCGCTACGGCTGCGATAAGCGGAAAGCGCCTGTTCCAATGATTCTATAGCGGGGCCGCTTGCGCGAGCGGCGGCCCGTTCCAGGCACGCCACGACCTGCGGCAGCGCGGCTCGGCCGGCGGCGCCGACGGCCGCATACTGGCGTCGCAACAACTCCGCAGCCTTGGCCGACCAAGGCATCAGTTCGCAATCGAACGCGGCCCAGGTCGTGGCGAACTGCTCCCAAAAGCCGGAACGGCCGAGCGCGGCGCGGAACTGCTCCAGAAACTCCCGCTCCAACTCCGAGTCGTTGAAAAAACGCCGGCCTGTGCGAGTGTAGACAATTCCCGTCTCACCGCTGATCACGCCGAATCGCTTTCGCGCCGCCTCTTCGTCCTGGCACGCGATCACCACGGCGCGCGAGCCCATGTGCTTCTCTTGGCAGACGACCTGCGGGCAGCCCTGGCTGCGATAGTAGGCGAAGGCTTCGGCCGGATGCTCGAGCAGCCCCGCTTCGCGGCTCGTTTCGGCGGGCGACATGGTGGGCGGCAGATAGATCAGCCATTTGGGATCGGCGGCAAAGCGGCTCATCACTTCCAAGGCCGCCGTCGCGTTCGCTTCGCGCACGGTGACGTTGCCTCGCAACCGCGTGGAGATCATGCGCTTGCCGAGCACGTCCTCGGCGTCGAGCACGTTATCGTAAAGCTGCTGGGCGCTGAGCGCCGGAGCTTGCAGTTCGGCGGCAAGAAACGGCCGGGCCGGTTCGCAGTAGGTCGCCCTGGCGGCGACGGAAACGAACTCGTTTTCCGGGTATCGAAGCGCCGTCAGCTTGCCGCCGAACACGCAGCCCGTGTCGACGTTGACGGTGCGGTTGAGCCACTCGGGCTCGGGAACGGGCGTATGACCGTAAACGACCGTGGCGGCGCCGCGGTACTCGGCGGCCCAATTGAAGCGCACCGGCAAGCCGAACTCGTCCGTTTCGCCGGTCGTTTCCCCATACAGCGCGAATTCGCGCACCTTGCCCGAACCGCGGCCTTGCATCTCCTGCTTCATGCCGGCATGCGCCACGACCAGCTTGCCGTCGTCGAGCACGTAGTGGCTGACCAGGCCGTCAAGAAACTCGGCCAGTTCCCGGCAGAACGGCTCTCGTACGTCGTCGGGCAAAGCGTTGATTTCATCGAGCGTGTTGGCCAGACCGTGCGTAATGCGGACGTCTTTGCCGCGCAGCTTTCGCAGCAGCTTTACGTCGTGGTTGCCCGGCACGCAAACCGCGGCGCCTGCTTGCACCATATTGCGCGCGATCCGCACGGCATCCAGCACGCGGGGCCCGCGCTCGACCAGGTCGCCGAGGAACACGGCTTTTCGCCCCTGCGGATGTACGAACGAGTGGCGGCCCCAGCCCGGCGCATCGGTTTCAAGTTCGGTCCTCTGGTAGCCCAGCCGTTCGAGCAGCTCTTCCAGTTCGTCGGCGCAGCCGTGGACGTCGCCGATGATGTCGAACGGGCCGTGTTCGCCGCGCCGGTCGTTCCAAAGCGGCGTGCGCGAGACCGACGCTGCATCGACTTCCTCGGCCGTTTCCAGCACAAAGACGTGCCGGAAGCCTTCTTTTGCCAGCCCGCGCAGCGAACGGCGCATCTGCGTGCGCTGCTGGCGAATAACGTGCGGGCCGAAGTTGCGGTCTTGCCGGCCGCGGTTTCGCTCGTGGCACAGCTTCTCGGGCAGGTCCAGCACGACGGCCACCGGCAGGCAGTGATACTTGCGGGCCAACTGCACCAGAGGCTTGCGAGATTCGGGCTGCACGTTGGTCGCATCGACGACCGTCAGCTTGCCTCGCTCCAAGCGCTTGGCCGCCAGAAAGTGCAGCGCTTCGAAGGCGTCGTTCGTCGCGGCTTGATCGTTTTCATCATCGCTCACCAGCCCCCGGCAGGCATCGCTCGACAGCACTTCGGTCGGCAGGAA
>DASZUP010000289.1:0-10380 GCA_035547635.1 Pirellulales bacterium | reverse complement strand
CCTTGCCGGCGGCGCAGCCGGGCCCGGCGACACCCGCAGCCTTGGCGCCCAGTCCCTTGGCCTTCTTCCAGGTCAACGAGTACAAGCCCGAAAACCTGGCGGCCAACACGTCTCGATTGTTCCTCGGCACGCAGGTGCAATGCGCCCAGTGCCACGATCACCCGTTCGCTCGCTGGAAGCGCGAGGAGTTCTGGTCGCTGGCGGCGTTCTTCAGCGGTTCCAGCGTCGTAGCCCAAGCGCAGGGCTCTGCCGGCAACGACGGCTCGACCGACGAGGCCGATGCGGCGCAGCCCGCGCGGGCCAAGGTGGTCGATCGTTCCGACGGCAAGCTGGCCATCAGCATTCCCGACACGGATCTGATTGCCGAAGCACGGTTTCTCGACGGCGGCGAACCGACGTTCCGACCCGGTGAAGATCCGCGGCTGGCGCTGACTCGCTGGCTTACCAGCCGAGACAATCCCTACTTCGCCCGGGCGGCCGTGAACCGGTTGTGGGAACATTTTCTCGGTCGCGGCTTTGTCGATCCGGTGGATGATCTCGACGAAGCGAACCCGCCGAGCCATCCGGAACTGTTCGACGAGATCGCCCGGCAGTTCGCGTACCACAACTACGATTTGAAATACTTGATTCGCGCCATCGTCGCGACCCAGGCTTACCAGCTTTCCAGCGTGGCGGCGCAAGGCGGGCAGGACGACTCGCGATTGTTCGCACGGATGCCGCTGCGGCGGATGACGCCCGAGCAACTCTATGACAGCCTGGTGCAGGCTACCGGTTTTCGCGACGCCGCCAGCCAGGCGCAGGCCAACTCGCTGCAAGTCGACGATACGGCGCAAGCCAAGTTGAAATCGCTGTTCGCCGATCAGACTTCGCGACGCAGCGACTCGCAAACGTCAATCTTGCAGGCGCTGTCGCTGATGAACGGCGCCTTGGTTTCCGACGCCACGGATCTCGAGCGCAGCCAGTTGCTTTCGGCCGTGGCCGAGATGCCGCTGATGAGCCTTGCCGATCGGGTCGAGACTTTGTTCCTGGCCACGCTCAGCCGGCCGCCGACGGCGGACGAAGCCGAACGCATGCTTGCCTTTGTCGCCCAGCGCAGCGACGAGGTCGGCCAGAAACGCGCCCTGGCCGACGTCTTTTGGGCCCTATTGAACAGCGCGGAATTCATTCTCAACCATTGACCAAACCAGGTTGCCATCATGCACACGCCAGCTCACTCCCGCGGCTCGCTCTCTCGTCGCCAGTGGATGCAGTTGTCGACGGCCGGGTTCCTGGCCGGCTCCATGTCGGGCTGGTTCGAAACGCTGGCTAACGACGCGGCGGCGCAAAAAGCTCCGCGCGGCCGCTCGTGCATCCTGCTCTGGATGAGCGGCGGTCCGAGCCAGATGGACACTTTTGATCTAAAGCCCGGCCATCCCAACGGCGGGCAATTCAAACAGATCGAGACGGCGGCGTCGGGGCTGAAAATCTCCGAGCATCTCCCGCTGTTGGCCAAGCAGGGCAAGCACCTGGCCGTGCTCCGTTCCTTGAGCACCAAGGAAGGGGACCACAGCCGCGCCACCTACCTGATGCGAAACGGCTATCTGCCGCAGGGGCCGATCCGCTATCCGACGCTCGGTTCCCTGGTGGCCAAAGAGCTCGGCCGTCCGGACGCGGAACTGCCCAACTTCGTCAGTATTGCTCCCTACCGTTTTTTCAGCCCCGGCGCCTACAGTTCCGGCTTTTTGGGCTCGGAATACGATCCGCTGCTGGTCGGCGACGGCCTGGCGGGCGGCGGCGAAGGCGAGCAAGCCTACGACCTGAAGGTCGCCGATCTCGAACCGCCCAAGAGTGTCGACGAGGCCACCGTCGATGCCCGGCTGGGGCTGCTCGGCTCGCTCAACGATCGCTTCATCAGCCAGCATGCGGTGGCTTCGGCCGTCGGGCACCGAATTGCCTACGAGAGGGCCGTCCGGTTGATGCGTAGCGCCGCGGGCAAGGCCTTCGATCTCGAGGAAGAACCCGATAAGGTCCGCGATGCCTACGGGCGCAATCGCTTCGGCCAAGGCTGTCTGCTGGCCCGGCGGCTGGTTGAGCGGAACGTGCCGTTCATTGAAGTCACGCTCAGCGGCGTCGACGGCGCGCCGGGGCTGGGTTGGGATACGCACACAGACAACTTCGCCACGGTCGAGCGGCTCAGCGGCGCACTCGACGCCGCCTGGTCGACCTTGCTGGCCGAGCTGCAAGAGCGAGGGCTGCTGGAAACGAGCACCATCGTCTGGATGGGCGAGTTCGGCCGCACGCCAAAGATCAATCCCAATGGCGGGCGAGACCACTTCCCGAACGCCTGGAGCGCCGTGCTTGCCGGCGGCGGCGTGCGGGGCGGCCAGGCCATCGGCAAGACAAGCGCGGACGGCATGACGGTGGAAGACCGGCCGATTCCCGTCTCCGACTTGCTGGCCACCATCTGCGGTGCGCTCAAGATCGACGTCGACCATCAGAATATTTCCAACGTCGGCCGTCCGATCCGCGTTGTCGATCCGAAGGCCGTGCCGGTCAAGGAAGCGCTGGTTTAAGTCCAAAAGTCAAACACGCAGTTTCCGCCTCTCGATCTCAAAGGCAAGGGAGTCGGAGGGAGACAGATTCGATTGTGAAAGCAATCTGCGCCTTGCTGTTCGCTGCGGCTGCCTGTTGCATTTTGTACGCTTCGCTGGCTAACGCGGATGACGAAACGAAGGCAGAAGCCGCGGCAGCCGTTCAGAAGGAGGACCGTGCGGCTGGGGTTGCAGATTCAGATGACGTGCAAGACCTTCTCTTTCTCGGCCCGATGCGGCCGGTCTTGATTCGCTTGCACGTCAAGATCCACGGAGAGCCGTTCCGCAAAACCTGGCGGGACAATATTCATAAGCTGTTTATCGTGGCTGACACGAACCGTAACGGCGCCCTCGACGCAGAACAGCCATCCCGGCCTGACGACGCGAAAGCAAAACGCAAGCTTGCCGAGATCGACGTCTTCGCCGCCAACGCAGCGGCTTACTTGGGCCAAGAGATCGCCCAGGCCAAAGCCGGCTTGCATCAACTTGCCGGCGAGCACGGCGGGGCGTTGCGCGAGCCCGCGTTGACGGCGTATTTCCAGCGCGTGGCGCCGCCGTTTGCCATCATGGCGCGGGCCGAGGCGCAGCAGAGATATGAATACGGCATGACCCCCGCTCCGGCGCTGTTTCCGCTGCTGGACGCCAATGGCGACCAGGCGCTGTCGCGAGAGGAGCTCGAAGCCGCCGAACAGCGGCTGGCCAATCGAGACTTCAACGAAGATGAAGTGATTTCGCCGCGCGAGCTGATGGTGGCGCCCGACGCCTCGCTGGCCGCCGCCGAACAGCCGGAAGCGCAGCGGCAAACGGTGCTGCCTGGCGCCGGCCCGCTGTTCCTGCTCGCCGCAAACGAAGACCCGCAGCGCATCGCCGATGCGCTGCTCGAGCGCTATGACAACGACGGCGATCAGCAACTCTCGACCGGCGCCAGCGGCGAAGTCGAGATGCACGCCACGCGGTTGCAGCGGCTCGATGCCGACGGCGATGGGCAATTGAGCCGGCAGGAACTGGCCGCCTTCGCTCAGCAAGGGCCCGACGTGGAGCTGACCAACCTGATCGGCCGCCGCTCGTACGTTCCCAAGGCTCGTCTCAGCAAGCTGGCGCGGCTCAACTCGCCCGACGACGAACGGGTTTCGGTCAAGGCGCGGCACAACGGCTTTGAGCTGTCGCTGGCCGACGCTACGATCCGATTGCACCTCAACCGCCGCGATCCAAGTCGGAACAACGCCGACGGTCCTGAGTTACGCTCGTTCGATGCCGACGGCAACGGCTACCTTGATGCCGAAGAACTGAAGGACAATCCCGAGCTGTCGCAGGCTTTCGTCTCGCTGGATCTTGACGGCGACGGCAAATTGTTCGCCGACGAGTTCCAAGTTTTCGCCCAGCGGCAGAACCGGGCTGCGGCGCTGCGGGTGCTGCTGGAAGTGACTGACGGCGGCCAGCAGTTGCTCGGCGTGCTCGATACCGGTCCGACGCGCGATTCGGTGTTGTCGGTGCGCGAGTTGCGATCTGCGGCCCTGGCGCTGAAACGCAGCGATTTGAATCACGACGGCCGGCTGGCGGGCAGCGAGATTCCGCAACGTATGAGCATCGTGTTGTCTCGCAACACGGTCGCCGGCGCCCGCGTGGCCGGCGCTCAGCCGATGGCCGAAGAGCCGGAAGGCAGCGAGGCGCCGCCCGCAGGCCCGCCGTGGTTTCAGAAGCTCGATCGCAATCGCGATGGCGATGTCAGCCGCCGCGAGTTCGTCGGGCCGGAAGCGATCTTCACCCGGCTCGACGCCAACCTGGATGGACTGATTGACGCCGAAGAAGCGGAGGCGGCGGAAAAATGAAACGTAAAAACGAATGCTTGTAACAGCAAAGGAGTCCTGACGCGTGACTCACAGCGGCCATTGGTTCAAGCTGGCGCACTACTCGCTGCTCCTCCGCCAGGACGGCGACGTTGAAAAACGCAACGCGCAGAGGCCGCCGCCAACTCGCCGCCTGTCAGCGGTCTTTCGTTGGAAGCAGCCATTTCTTCTCCGCCGCCTGGCGTGCATCATGGTTCCTGAGACGACGCATCGCTTTGGCTCGATCGTCGTCTTACAGCCGAAGGACTCGCCGTAAGGTTGCCCATGGCCTGACGCGCAGTTTTGCGACTGACGCGAGCACTACTCGGCGACTGTGGCGGAAATGCGAAAACGGCCTGCCATTCCGCGCCAACGGCGTCCCAGCATCGACCGACTCCGCAAAGACGGCCTCGTTGATCTCGACTTTCCGCTGGCTGCGGCGGTTAATGATAGTTCGCTGTACCGGTTTCATCTCACGACATCCCGTGACGACCAGACAGTCGGGGATGGCCGCGGCCCTGGTTAGCGGCATCAAATGCGGTTTTTTGACTGTCGCGCCGAGCTGCGCAATTCGCCTGAGCATCGACAACCGCTTCTTCGCACCCCGAGAACGTCCGGATTGAGCGCCAACAGCAGCGAGTTTCATACATGCCGCAGGGCTCCGTAAGCGATACGATTCCAGCGCCCAGCGCCGAGGTGTTTGTGCTGCTGCATGACTACGTGCGACGACTGCAATGGGACACCCTGCTCGCGGACGCCCGTCTGTGCGATGGCTGGACTGCGGCACAGCTTCACGCAACCTCGGTTTGCACGGGACGAAGGCGATTGGGCCGGATTGCACTCAAGACGGAGTACGTTTCTTTTTGCCCGCCACGCGTTGCCGCCGTGAAGATGGTGAACCGTCCGCCGTTCTTCGAGACGTTTGCCGCGACGATTCGGCATCGCGATCTGGGCGACGGTTCGTCGAAGATCGAATACAAGTACAACTTCACCGCCCGACCTTCCTGGTTGCAGTGGCTGTTGCATCCGCTGATGGCCGCCGTTTTTCGCTGGGAAACGCGAAAGCGACTGGCTGCGCTGCGCCGTTGGTTCGAGTTTCAGCAGACGGCGTCAACCGCCATCGTGTAATGGGGGGATTGCCCGCGATGGCGCCGAGCGTTAGAAGGAGGGAGAGCTTTCGTGGTAGCAAGGCGGCACTCGATCCAATGGCACGCAGCGGACGCAAGAAGCGAAAGGGGACTGGACATTACTGTTGGGCCTGCGACAGTCTTCGCCCCAATGAAGCATTCAGCGGGAGGGGGCACGCGCAGAATCTATGTCGCGACTGCGCACAACTCGGAGGCGCCGAGCTGGAACGCCAAAAACTCTTCCGGAATATCGAGAACTGCTTCAACCGCCACGGCCACGTCTCGCGTCGCTCTCGAAAAAAGCTCGAACAGTTTCTCATTCATCCCGATCCGGAAATACGGCGGCACGCTCAAAGCCTGGCGTGGGAATCCGGCGACAGGTCCATCGCGGACTTTCTCGGCGCTCATTGCGATTTCGACGACGAGCTGTTCGGGGAATACGGGTTTGATGTCGATTTCTGCGAGTGCCGGTTCAACGGTCGCCGCTTTGACGACGCCGGAGGTCGCACGGCAGATCGGGCCGGCGTTTGGATCGAGAGCGGCCCGGGCATGGACGATGCCGTTCGCTACTTCGACCTGATCGACGTCTGGATTGAAAGCGGGCCCTGGGCAGCCGACGTCTTTGGCGCCAGCGATCTGACGGGCGCCTGGGTCGAGAGCGGTTAAATCCGGGCGGAAAGCAACTCGCTTCCAGTCTGATGGGCCGCTGTTTAGCACTTCGGCAGCCGGCGCCAAAATCATAGGCGCCGGCCCTGTGTCCGTCTGCCAAAGTGCAGCAATTCGCGATCAACGACAATTATTCAAGTCGTTTGTTCAATTCATGTTACGAATAACACCCTAGCTACGCCTCAGGCCACCCGCCGCCGTCTTGGCACAGTTCTTGAATTAGGCGAGCACCGACAGCACTGCCGCTTGTCGGGTGCAACCTCCGGTCGCAATCCGCGGCCTGCCTGATTCGAGATTTCTGAGACGCAAGATGAAACAAACTCGGTCGTGCCTGGCGTTCTGGGTCGTGATGGGATGGATTCCACTGGTCAGCGTTGCCACGGACGAGGCGCGCTGCTCCGAGCAACAAGCTTGCACGACCAGGACCTCAGGCGACTGGACCATTTGCGAGTCGGCCAACTTTCGCTTCTGCTGCCGGGGGACCAAGACGGCCAGCCGGCAGACCGTGCTGCGGGCCGAAAGGCTGAGAAGCGAACTGGCCGACAAGTGGCTCGGCGAGGCCGCCCAAGCCGTCGCAGCCTGGACTCCCAAGTGCGACATCATCCTGCACGCCACGTTAGGCTCGTACCTGCGCGCCGTGCCTGGGGGCGAGCAGACCGTCGGCTCCAGCCTGATCGAAGCCGACCGCGGCAAAGTCGCCACGCGCCGGATCGACATCCGGGCGGATAAGCGGGGCTGGTTCGCCGAGGCGCTGGCGCACGAGCTGACCCACGTGATCCTGGCCGACGTGTTCCCCGAAGGCCGCGTGCCCCACTGGGCCGACGAAGGGATGGCCGTACTCGCCGATCCGGTTTTGAAGCAGCAGGCGCATTTCCGGGATTTGCGGTTTGCCCGCTCGGCCCAATCTGCGTTCCGCGTGGTCGAGTTGCTCACGCTGGAAGGTTATCCCCAGCCGCACCGCCAGGCCGCCTTCTACGGGCAAAGCGCCAGCATTGTGCGGTTCCTGGTCGAGCGGGAATCTCCCTCGCAATTCGTCAAGTTCATCCAGACGGCCGAAGAGCAGGGCTACGAACGGGCCCTGCGCAATCACTACCAGATCGACGGCGTCCGCCATCTCGAATCGCTCTGGGGCCGCTATGCCCAGGCTGCCCCCGCCAAGAACATCCTGGTCGCCGTCGATTGATCGGCGGAAGAAGAGGTTCAGCCCGGTCCCCCAGTCCGAGCGAAGATTCCGAGAGGCGGCATTCAGCATCCGCCATGTAGCGGAATCTGTGAAGATTCCGGCCGGCCTCCGTTTACGCCCTGAGCCGCGCGAGGAGCACGGAACTCTCACGCTTTTCTGCTACGGCGCGCCGCTACGGCGGTTTAGCGTTTTCCTCCGCTCCATCCTTCCGCCCGGATCCTTCATGATTTATTCTGACTAGCGGTTCGTCCGCCGAATACCGCACTCATTGAAGGAGCCGCCATGAAGACGCCGAATAGTTCATCCCGCGCGGTTTGCGCCGCGCTGTTCCTGGGAGCCTTCTGCCACGCGACGGCGCGCGGCGAGGAGAAGCCGGCCCGAGGCGCCGGCAAGCCGATCACCGTTTACGTTGGCACGTATACCGGCGGCGAGAGCAAAGGCATCTATCGCCTGGAGCTGAATCCAACCACCGGCGAGTTGAAGCAGCTTGGCGCCACCGGCGGCGTGACGAACCCTTCGTTCCTGGCGATTCACCCCAGCCAGCGATTCCTGTACGCGGTTGGCGAAGTGACCGACTTTAACGGCGGCAAGGGGGGCGGCGTTTCGGCCTTGTCGATCGATCCCAAGTCCGGCGAGTTGACGCTGCTCAATCAGCAATCATCAATTGGCGGCGGACCGTGCCACCTGGTTGTCGACAAGCTGGGCAAGAACGTGCTGGCGGCCAACTACGGCGGCGGCAGCGTGTGCGTGCTGCCGATCGGCGAAGACGGCCGGCTCGCCAAGGCGAGCAGCTTTGTGCAGCACAAGGGTTCGAGCGTCGATCCCAAGCGGCAAGAGGCGCCGCACGCGCACTCGATCAATCTCGACGCCGCCAACCGTTTTGCCTTCGCCGCCGACCTGGGCCTGGACAAGGTGCTGGTCTACCGCTTCGATGCGCAACAAGGCAAGCTGACGCCGAACGATCCCCCGGCCGCCCGGGTCAAGCCGGGTTCCGGTCCGCGACATTTCGCCTTCCATCCCGACGGCCGGCACGCCTACGTGATCAACGAGATGAGCTGCACGGTCACCGCCTTCGATTACAACGCCGACAAGGGCATGCTCGAACCAATCCAGACGATCGCCACGCTGCCGCGTCCCGTGGAGCGTGGCGACAGCACGGCAGAGGTGCAGGTCCATCCCTCGGGCAAGTTCCTCTACGGTTCGAACCGCGGGCACAACAGCATCGCCAGCTTCGCGATCGATCCCGACACCGGCAAGCTAACCGCCCTCGGGAATCAATCGACCGAAGGCAAGATGCCGCGCAACTTCGGCATCGATCCGACCGGCTCCTTCCTGCTGGCGGCCAACCAGGACTCCGGCACGATCGTCGTGTTCCGCATCGATCCCGAGACCGGCAAGCTGACGCCGACCGGCCACAAGATCGACGTACCGAAGCCAGTCTGCGTGAAGTTCTTGAAGGGCTGACGGCGGTCGAGTGAACGGGCAAGCCGGAGGGGTAGGCTGAGCAAAACGAAACGTCGTTCAAGCAGCGTCGCTTGCGCCGTGCCGGCGACGGTTTGTGAACAAGCGACGACGTTCGCTCTTATGACAAGCCGTGCGGCGTTTCCGCCTTACGGCATCAGCCACGGTCCCGGGTTTTCGATCAGCAGCGTCAAGCTCTGCAGGAAGCGCGCAGCCGGAGCGCCGTCGATAATGCAGTGGTCGAAGGTCAAGCTCAGCACAAGCTGATCTCGCAGCACGATCTGCTCGCCGTGCGCTACGGGCTGCCGCCGGATGCGACCGACGCCCAGCACGGCGCACTGCGGCAGATTGATGATCGGCGTGAAGGCGTCGATGCCGAAGGCGCCCAGGTTGCTCACGGTGAACACGCCTCCCTGCATCTCCGCGGCCGACAGACGTCGTTGGCGCGCCCGTTCGATCAAGTCGCGCGATTGCACGCTCAAGGGCTTCAGGCCCAAGGACGGCACGTCGCGCACGACCGGCACGAGCAGGCCGCCGTCCGTGTCGACTGCGATGCCGATATCGACGCGATCGAGGATCGTCGTCTTATCGTCCGTGCGGCACGTTGCGAGCGATGGATGTTGTTGCAGAGCGACGGCCGAAAGCTTGACCAGAAAGTCCGTATAGCTGGGAACCGGACCGCCGGCGGCAGACGCGGCCTGCTTGAATTGGTCGCGCAGATTGACCAGGTTGGTTGCGTCGACCGTCGTCGTCAACGTGACCGGCGCCGTGGAGAGATGGCTGGCCAACATTCGCGCGGCGATCGTACGGCGAATCGGGCTGCCGGCGATCGGGGCGGCGACGTTGGGGGTGGTGCTGTTCGGGATCGTGCTGCTCGCCGCGCTCACGGGCTTGGCCGCCGCGGCGCGGACGTCGCATTCGCGGATGCGGCCGGTGCGGCCGCTGCCTGCAAGCGAGCGCCAATCGACGCCGAGCTCCCCCGCCACGCGCCGCGCTCGCGGCGAAGCGGCAGGCCGCTCTCGCGAATGGGCCGGCGCCGGCGCGGCAATTGTCGGCGTGGGCTCGCCTTCTACGCGGGCGCCAATCTCCGCTGCGGCTTCGGCCGCAGGCGTTGCTTTTTCAGCGGTCGTTTCGAACGGCGCCGCTTCGCCTGCTTCCACCAGGTAAGCGATGATCGTGCCGACGGCCAGCACGTCGCCGGTCTGCGGCCCGTCAGGCGAAATCCGCAGGATGCCGGAGTCGAGGCACTCGACGTCTTCGGTCGCCTTTTCGCTTTCCAGGCTGAATAGCGCTTCGCCGGACTGGATCGTCGCGCCGTCCGGCTTGAGCCAGCCGGCGAACGTCCCTTCTTCCATGTTCCAGCCCAGACGCGGAATGGTAATCGGTATGGCCATGCGTCGCTTTTCTCACTCGGCTACAAGATTGCGGATTGCTTGAACGATCGACTCCGTCGACGGCACGACGGCGCTTTCCAACGGAGGACTATACGGAGTCGGCGTATGGACGCCGTTGAGGCGGCGGATCGGAGCGTCGAGATCATCGAAGCC
>DASZUP010000288.1:0-9626 GCA_035547635.1 Pirellulales bacterium | reverse complement strand
CCCGAATATTTCATACGCAAGGTGAAGACTGGGCACGAATCATGCTTAAGTTATTGGTGTGAAACATCTAACCACCGCAGGAGTCGATGCCCAGTCTTCGACAGACTGTCAGCAGGCGTCGTTCCAGTTTCAAGATCTTGGTGAGCGCAAAGTGGAGGTCGATTTCTCGGCCGGCCGGCTCTCCAGTGATGGGGGAGCACTGCTCCTGCGCCAGCTCGATGCCGGCCTGGGTCTGACGCGCACGCTGGCTGGCTGCTTTTGTGACCAGCGCAATCAGCGGTTTGTCGATCACACGATGCCGCAACTGCTGGCCCAGCGCATCTACGGCTTGGCCCTGGGGTATGAAGACCTCAATGATCACGAACAACTGCGCCGTGACCCGCTGCTGGCGACGGCGTGCGATCAGCGCGATCCCCTGGGCGTGGAGCGTTTCAACCCGGAGTTTCGCGGCATCCCGCTGGCCGCGCCCTCGACGCTCAACCGCTTGGAGTTGTCTAACAACAAGGTGACGCGGTGTCACAGGCTGCCGCACGATCCGGTCAAGGTGGAAGCCTGCCTGCTGGAGCTGGGAGTGCGCTGCCTGCGCAAGCACGCCAAGGAGGTCGTGATCGATCTGGATAGCATGGGCCACTTGTTACACGGTTTGCAGGAGGGCCGTTACTATAACGATTACTATACCGGCTATTGTTATCTGCCCCTCTACCTCGTGGTCGGCGACGTGGTGCTGTGGGCGCAACTGCGCACCAGCGACAAAGGCGGCGCGGACGGCGTGGTGCCCGCGCTGGAGAAGGTCGTGGCCGCGATTCGAAGGCGCTGCAAAAAGGCTCGGATCATCGTGCGGGGCGACAGCGGTTTTTGCGTGGAGGAAATCATGGCCTGGTGCGAAACGCAGCCCGAGGTTTACCACTGCCTCGGGCTGGCCAGGAACTCGGTGCTGATCGGGAAACTGGGACCGGCGCTGGCCGCCGTCAGGATGCGGTATTGTCTCTGCGGCGCGCCCAGCGTGCGGGAGTTTGCAGAGTTCGAGTATCAGACCCAGAAGAGTTGGAGCCGGCCGCGGCGGGTCGTGGGCAAGGCCGAAGTGACGAACGGGAGCGACAATCCGCGCTTCATCGTCACGAACCTGCCGGCCAACGGGTTCAAAGGCGGCCAGGACCGAGAGCGTTTCCTGCCGGCGCGACTCTATGAAGAGTTCTATTGTGCGCGCGGGGAGATGGAGAATGTCCTCAAGCAGCAGGTTTTGGATTTGGAAGCCGACAAACTGAGCACGCACTTTCTGGCGAGCAACCAATTGCGCCTCTGGCTGGCGAGCTTCGCGTATCTGCTGCTCGCTCGGCTGCGGACGTTGGGCTGTCACAGCACGGAGCTGGCGCGGGCGACCGCCGGGACCATCCGGTTGAAATTGTTGAAAGTGGCGGCGCGGGTGACGGTCAGCGTACGTCGGGTATATGTCCAACTCAGCAGCGCCTTTCCGCGACAGGACCTGTTTCGGCTCTGTCACGCCCGGCTGCTGCGGCTCGCGTCCGCGGACGGATAGCCGCGGACCCCGGATGACAAAAACCGGCGCGCGACCCGCACCGGATCGGCGGAGCGTCGATGCGCACCGCAAAAAACCGAGTTTTGGTGCCAGCAACGCCGCTGAGCTGCGCCAACGTCTGAAAACACGCCAAGCTCCCCGGCTTTTCGTACCCAGCACTGGAAACAATCGAAAAAATACTTCGCGTATGAAATAAGCGGGTTAGGGGCTTTGTATTGAATGCGACGTTAATCCAAATCGGGCGGCGGGCGTTGCCGCTCGACCGCCTCCGCTTTCAGCCGGGCCAGAACCTGGTCTCGCTCGGGCAGGGTGAGGAGCCACGAGTTCACTGCATTGGGATCGGATTGCAGCCAGCGATCGACAACCAGATTCACGGCGGACTCCCGCGAGCCTTGCGGCGGAAAGAGCGCCACCCACTTGGCCGCCTTCGCGGGATCTTGAGCCGCCCAAGACTCAATGACGCTGAGCGCGGTTTCGTTCAGAATCTTTTCAGATTTGACGGCGGTCACCAGCCACCCCGCGGCCAGATCGGGATCCGTGGCCGCAATCGCTTTGGCGCCGACCGCCAACAGTCCCTCGCGCAACGCCGCGTCATTTATCTGGGTGATCCAGTCGAGCGCCGCGCGCGGCTCGTGCGTAATCCAATCGTAGGTCACCGTCTGCAATACATCCGTCCGCACCGCCTCCGCGTTCAAACGCCTCGCGAGGTTGATCGCCCCCACGGGATCGCTCCCTGCCAGCTCCAGACTGGCGCTCTTCAACACGGATTGCTTCCAGTCTCCGTCGGGAATCCCGTCGCAATAGGCGCGCACGTCGGCGGGATTTTTCAGCAGGGCCCGGGCGACGAGCAACGCCTGCGGCTCGGTCGTTTCCGGCTGCGCCGCCAGCCAACGCGCAGCCTTCGCCGGCTCGACACCCAGCCAGCGCTCGAGCGCGGCCAGGCCAAAGGGCGTGCCCCGTTGCTCGGCGGTAAGCGCCTGGGTCAACTCGGCTGCGTTGTCATTCGTCAACAGCGCGAGCAGTTCCTTCATGAGCCGGTTCTCGGTTTCGACGTCGCCGGTCTCTCGCTCGGCCCACTGGCGCAATTTCTCGCGGACCGCGGCCTTCGTCTCCTCCAAAGATCTCAAGGGGGAAACGGCCGCCTGTTGGGCGAACTGATCCGCCTCGACCAACGTCGGAGAATGGTCGGCCAGCTTCGCGCCCGGCCCGGGCATGTCAGTGGAATGTGGGCCGGGCCGACCGGGGGGAATCGTTGCGCGAGGCCCTTCGCTCTTCCAGAATAGAACGACGCCGATGACCATGACGGTGACCAGCCCGAACCATAGCCAATGACCGAAAGTTTTCATGCGTTACGGTGAAGATTGCGCAACCAGCATCACACACCGCAATCCGATGCCTTCATTGGCATTATCGGAGCCGCTACAATTGCGATAGGTGCATTTCAGATACCCGGAATCATCGCCCCACGCACCGCCGCGCGCGATGCGAGAGTCGCCGGCGGACGGGCCGGTGGGGTCGGTGGCGACGCCCCCGGAATAGGTGTGCTTGGCATACCAATCCGCGCACCATTCCGCCACGTTGCCGTGCATGTCGTAAAGCCCCGATGCATTGGGTTTCTTCTCCCCCACCGCGTGGGTCGTCTGGCCGGAGTTGTCCCGGCTCCAGGCGTAATCGCCCATCGTTGCGTCGCTGTTGCCGAAACTCCAGGGAGTGCTGGTGCCGGCGCGGCAGGCAAACTCCCACTGCGCTTCGGTCGGCAGCGCGAATTTCCGGCCGGTTCGGGCCTGCAACTTGGCCAGAAATTCCTGGCACGCGTTCCAACTGACGGTTTCCACCGGCAGTTTTGCGCCTTGGAAATGACTGGGGTTGCTGCCCATGACTTTTTCCCATTGTTCCTGGGTCACCTCGTATTTCCCAAGGTAAAACGGTTGCGTGAGCGTGACCCGGCGCCGCGGGCTTGCGTCGCTATCGGGATCGTTGTCCTCGTCGGTGCCCATGACAAACGAACCCGGTCGAATCAGCACGAACTCCATCTTCACGCCATCGCCGAGGTCGATGGTCGCAGTTTGGATCGGCGCAGGGGTTGCTGCAGGAATCGCTGCGAGGGGCGCCGCAGGAATCGCCGCGGGGCGGTCCGGCGCTTTCGCCGCGGCGTTCGGTGTGTCGCCGCGGGCCGGAACCGGTTCGCCGCGGATCAGCTGGGCGAAGCCAGTCGCGAGCGCGAGTGCGAGGAGCGGCTTAGACCAGCGGGAGGCGGTCTTCATCTTTAAGTTCATGGGAACGGGTGAGCTTGGCCGACGCAGAAGGCCGGGGGAAGCTTTGGGTTCAAAGCGATTCCCCCGGCCGGGCAATTCCACTTAACTTGGGTTGGTGTGGACTAAAACCAGCTTAGAAGCAACCCAGTCCGGCGAGATCGCTGCCGCTGACCAGGTGCATGAACGTGATCGTGGGCAGGCTGCCGTCCGCATTGCGGGCGGTGGTCATTTGGGTCGGATCGAGGCTCACAAAATCGGCGTTACTCACGGTCACGCCGCTCTTGGTCCAGGAATTGTTGGTCACATTGGCGGCCGGCAGGTTGGAGTTCGTGATGATATTACCCACATAAGCGATATTATAGTGGAGCACTTCCCGCGTGCCGGGGACGTTGGCGCGATTGGTCGGGCTGGTTTGCTCGAGCATGTTGAAGTCGCCGGGGGTATAGGTCTCGGTTTCCCAAGCGCCTATGCCGTTATTATATGAAGTATTATAGGTCCAATTCGCCGCCTGGCCCGGCATGTGGTTGGAATAGAAGCCACTGGCACCGTTGTTGGCCGAGAGGCAGTATTTCACGGTATGCAAAGGCAGGGGATTCGCCACCGCCCCGGTGAGACCGTAGCCGCCGACCTTGAAGCCGTTCGCGTCGCCGCCCGTCCCGCTCACCATCACGCCATTATTATAGGACCAACAATGATCGTAGGTGTTCGCCTTGGTGGAAGAGATGCAATCGAAGCCGTCGTCGCTATTGTGCCAGGCACGGCAGTAGGTGTAAGTAACGCCCTGCGCATGCGAGCCGAAGCCGTCGGTGTTGCCAACCGAGGTGCTGGTGGTCCCGATGTTGTTATACGAATCGCAATTGGTGCAGGAGCCCGAGCCGTTGGTGGTGCAATAAAAACCGTTGGCCGCGTTGTCGTGGCACACCACGTTGACGAAAGCGCAAGCGCCTTCGATGCGGAAACATTCCGATTGTTTCTGGCTGCCGACCAGCACGCCGGTTACTTGAATTCCTTTGATGGTAATGCCAGTCACTCCTTTTACGATATGGAAAGCGCAGACCCGCTTGGCGGTCGTGATGCTGGCGAAGTTGAAGACGGGCGTCTCGCCGCTATAGGCCGCGTAGGTGATCCCGCTTTTGCTGATACTATGGACGTAGTTGTAGTTACTGTCGTTGGCGGCGATCGTGAAGCTGCTGTAGGTGCCGCCGCGGATCGACACGGTGTCGCCGGAGGAGGCGACGGACTGCGCCTTGGTGATGCTCTTGAACGGCGCGGCCAGCGTGCCGGCGTTGCTGTCGCTGCCCGTGGTCGCGACGTAATAGGTCGCGGCAAATCCGGAGGACGCGTACAGCGCCACGAGAGAGAGCGCAAATACCTTGCGGGCTAGGCGCAGCGAGGGAATGATGATGCGTTTCATGTTTAGGAGTTCAGTTCGACTGATGTCGTCTGTCGTTTGTTTTCGGGCTTTGGATTTCGCGATGTATCTTGAAGAGCCAAAATTTGCCGGTCTCTCTATATTGGAGAGACGGCGTTTAGGTAAAGCTGGCAGGCAAGATCATACAATCAGATGGCGAAGGCGGATCCAGGACTCTTGCCAAGTTTCTTCCCGGCATCCTTCAGCCCTCCCTGCCGTTCCGCGAGGAACCGTCGCGCTATCGCCAGCGCCTCGAGCGTCCGCAACTGATGGGCGATGTTGGATATCTCCTCGATGTTATCGGTCGCGATTCCCAGTTGATGCTGGATTTCGTCCTTTTTGCGCTCGAGTTGCATATGAACGAGCCGTTCGGCATCTGTAAGGTATCGCAATGAAGCGATCACATGCTCACGAGGAACACTTGGTGTATCCGAGCCAGAAGGAAGCATTCCGATGGCGGCAAATAGGGGGGTAGCGATAAAGAAATGGCTCTTTACGTCTGCGAGCGAGGCATGAGGAGTTTTCGGAACCGATTAAACCGATTCCGTAAAAAACCGAGATATATGACCGGAAACGGGCGCCTGGTCCATCCAAGCGCCCGTGTCCAAATCAGGAATTACCTGCGGTTTTCAGGATCTATTCGGTTAGAAGCAGCCCATGCCGGACAGATCGCTGCCGCTGGCCAGGTGCATGAACGTGATCGTCGGCAGGCCGCCACTCGATGTCCGGGCATTGGTCATCTGGCTGGCAGTCGTGCTCTGGAAGTCCGCGGAGCTCACGGTGACGCCGCTCTTGGTCCACGAATTGTTGGTGGTGTTGGCCGCGGTATTGTTGTCGTCGGCGATGATCGTGCCCGTAAAGGCAATGTTATAATGCAATACCTCTCTCGTGCCGGCGATATCGGTGCGATTGGTGGCGCTGGTTTGTTCGAGCATGTCGAAATTGGTGCCGTTGTTGTAAGCCGTGTTGTAGGTCCAGTCGGCGGCTTTCCCAGGTTGATGATTGGCATAGAAGCCATGGGAGCCGTTGCTGGCCGAGAGGCAGTATTTCACGGTATGCGAGGGCATGGGGCTTGCGACCGTGCCGCTGGTGCCATAACCACCGATCTTGAAACCGTTCGAGTCGCCGCCCGCGGTCATGTTATAGGCCCAGCAATGATCGTAGGTGTTCGCACCCTGAGAGGAGATGCAATCGAAGCCGTCGTCGCTATTGTGCCAGGAGCGGCAGTTGGTGAAGACCGTACCGTTGCCGTGCGAGCCATAACCGTCGGTATTGCCAACCGAGGCGCTGCTGCTGCCGATATTGTTGTAGGAATCGCAGTTCGTGCAGGAACCGGAGCCACCGCTCGTGAAATAAAAGCCATTGGCCGCGCTGTCGTGGCAGACGCAGCGCGTAAACGCGCAACTGGCGGAGCTGCCAGTGATCCGGTAGTTCTCCGACTGCTTCTGGCTGCCGACCGGCGTGCCCGTCACCACGATGCCTTGGATCTTGATGTTCGAGCCGGTCACTTCAAACCCGCACACGCGCTTGGCGGTTGTGACGCTGGAGAAGTTGAAGATCGGCGTCTCGCCGCTATAGGCCGCATAGGTGATCCCACTTTTGCTGAGTTGGTGGACATAGTTGTAGGTGCTGTCGTTGGCGGCGATCGTGAAGCTGCTGTACGTGCCGCCGCGGATCGAGACGGTGTCGCCGGAGGAGGCGACGGACTGCGCCTTGGTGATGCTCTTGAACGGCGCCGACAGCGTGCCGGCGTTGCTGTCGCTGCCAGTGGTCGCGACGTAATAGGTCGCGGCAAATCCGGAGGAGGCGCACATGGCCACGAGAGAGAGTGCGCAGGCCTTGACGGACAGGCGCAGCGAGGGGTTGATGAGTCGATTCATATTGATGGGTCAGTTTGACGGATGTCGTTTATGTATTCGATTTGGGTTGTTGTTGTGATGTCTGCTTACGAGACAAAATTTGTCGGCGCTCCCGGGGTGTCCGAGCCTTGGACAAGCGGGCGGGCCGGACTCGACGGTCAGCCGGCCGCAGCTTGGCCGATGGCACTGCGACCGAGGCTTTCCACCTGATTAGGCGTGGCGGATGAGGGGCGCAGCGTGGGCGATGAGGCGTAACTATTAATCGGATACAAGGGGTGAAAACGTGGTCTTGCGGCCACCGCGAGAATGCACGGGAAGCCAAGCGAGGTATAAACCATGGGATAATAGGGTAGGGGAAAATAACTGTGGCAGAGCGGGAACCGCCTGCCCTTGGCTGAAAACCGATCAACTAATTCCATCTTACTTGTCGCAGCTTACACTTTTCCTTCGACGTTGGGCATCGCTTGTTCTCAGGATGCCGCGTCAGCCCAAATGGATTGTCAATCGGGCTATGGCCCTCCTTGTTCGAGCACCCGTCGCATTCCGCATCACCATGGGTTTACCCCTCCCCATCCCGTGCCTTTCCTTCGTTTTTCCCTGCCCGGGTTGATTCTCGCCGTCGCATTGATGGCGACGGGGTTAGGCTGCCGGCCGCTGCACGCGGCCGAAAATGGCAATTTTGACGTGCGGGTTTGGAATGTCGATCAGGGTTTGCCGGACTCGTTCGTGACCGCGGTGACCCAGACCCCGGACGGCTATCTTTGGATTGGCACCAAAAATGGCTTGGCGCGGTTCGATGGCGTCCGTTTTGTGACGTTCAATCCTGGCAATACCTCGGTGATCGAAAATGCGCGGGTGCAACGCCTCTTTGTCGATTCCGTCGGCACTCTCTGGATCAACACCTTTGACGGAGCCCTGATTTCCTTTCGCGACGGCGTCTTCACGGAGGAATGGAAGGACGCCGAGCCCAGCAGCGCGAAGATCTCCGTGATCCCGACGCGTGGCCGGGAAAGCATTTTTGCCATCAGCAATGGCGGAAGATTGATCCGGCGGCCCCTCGACGCGAACGAGCCGGCCAAATGGCACATATCGCAACCCCCGGTCGAGCAGACGGAAAACGCGACCTACTGTGAAGATAACGAAGGCGTGATGTGGTGCCTCACGCGGAACTCCTGTATCTGGCAAGTGGTCGGCGACACCTACAAGCTCATCGCGTCCCAGGAAACATTAGGCTCAAGGGCCTGGCGGTTGAGCACGGACCAAACCGGCAAATTGTGGGTTTGCACCGATCAGGACATCCGCCGGTGGAATGGCACTCGTTTCGAATCGATGATGCCGGCCAGCCCGGAAGACCCGCTTGAGATGCAATTCCTGTTTTTCCCCCGCGAAGGCGGATATTGGACCATCGCCAACGGGCGTTTTCGCCAGGCGGTGGACCGGGAATGGACGCGGGAAATTCCCGAATGGCGGAGCCCGCTGAACACCAAATACCCGATCTATCAGCAGATGCATCAAGACCGCGAGGGCGGTCTGTGGTTTGCTCCGCCGCATCTAGGGGTCTTTTACCTGGCTCCCGACGGACAGGCCAAGCAGCTTGGCCTCAAGGAAGGGTTGCCCTCCGATTCGATCAATTGCTGGTTCGAAGATCGGGAGGGAAACATCTGGCTCGGCTCCGAGCGCGGTGGACTCATCCGCCTCCGCCAAACCCGCTTTCATACCCTGCAACTAGGAGGCGAGCGGCCCTCTGCGCCCGCGATGTCCGTGAGCGAAGACCGGGACCAGGCGATTTGGGTGGGCACGTCTGGCAATGGGCTGATCCGCACGAAACAGGGCCGGACCGATCACTTCCTCGCTTCGCCGGAGCCGGTTGGTCGTTATGTCTTTTCCGTTGCGCCCGACGCCGCCGGGCGGATTTGGGCGAGCGCCGGGGCGGAGGATCTTTACCGGGTTGCCGAAGACGCCCTGAAACCGGAGCCCGGGTCCGTCCACGGCATCAAAGCTCTCTTCACGGACCACAGCGACCGATTGTGGATTGGGACCAAAACCAGGCTTCTTTGCTTATCGAACGATAAACTACAATCCTTCGAGGGATTCGGCGGCACCACGCGGGAAGATGTCCGGTCGATTGCCGAGGACCGTTCCGGCAATATCTGGATTGGGCTCGGTAGCGGGGTTCTTTACCGCTATGACAATCGCGAGTTCGTCGCATTCAAGCCGGGCGACATTCCGGTGTCCTACCCGATTTGGGCGCTCTGCCCCGACGAGGACGGAACGCTGTGGATAGGGACGGGCGGGGGAGGCTTGCTGCGGATGAAAGACGGTCGATTTTTCCGCTTCACCCAAAAGACGGGACTCCCCGACGATGTGATTTGCCAGATTTTGGACGATGGCAGCGGCCATCTTTGGATCGGGTCCAAACAGGGCGTGTTCCGCCTCGACAAGGAAGCCCTGCGCGCCTGTAGCGACGGGAAAATGGCGACGGTGCCCAGTCTCCTCTTTGGCCGGGGCGACGGACTGCCTTCCTTGGAATGCACGGGCGCCTATCAACCATCGGCTTGGCGTGG
>DASZUP010000287.1:0-10052 GCA_035547635.1 Pirellulales bacterium | reverse complement strand
TGAGTCGCTGAAAAAACAGATCGCCGCCGCCGAAGACGAGATTCCGACCACGCTGGTGATGGAAGAGATGAAGCAGCCGCGCGCAACGTTTATCCTGATGCGCGGCGCTTACGATAAGCCGGGCGAGCAGGTCGCGGCCGCGACGCCCGCCGTGCTGCCGCCGATGGACGAGAGCCTGCCGCGCAACCGGCTGGGATTGGCCAGGTGGCTGGTCAGTCCGAAGAACCCGTTGACGGCCCGAGTCACGGTGAATCGTTTCTGGCAGCAGCTTTTCGGCAGCGGCCTGGTCAGGACGAGCGAAGACTTCGGCTCGCAGGGAGCTCTGCCGAGCCATCCGGAACTGCTCGACTGGCTGGCGCTGGAGTTCGTTCGCAGCGGATGGGACGTCAAGCATTTGCTGAAGCTGATGGTCGTCAGCGCGAGCTATCGGCAGCAGTCCCGGTTAACGCCCGAATTGCGCGAGCGCGATCCCGACAATCGTCTGCTGGCGCGCGGCCCGCGCTTCCGGCTGCAGGCCGAGTTGATTCGCGATCAGGCGCTGGCGGCCAGCGGGCTGCTGGCGAGAACGATTGGCGGGCCGTCCGTGAAGCCCTATCACCCGGCGGGAATCTATGAGCAGATCACGGCGGGCAGGGGGAACAATACCTATGTGCCCGGCAAAGGCGACGACCTTCGCCGACGCAGTCTTTATACCTACTGGAAGCGATCGGTTCCGCATCCGGCCATGCTGCTGTTTGACGCGCCGTTCCGCGAAACCTGTACGCTGCGCCGCACTCGCTCAAACACGCCGCTGCAGGCGCTGAACCTGATGAACGACCCGACCTATGTTGAGGCCGCGCGTTATCTGGCCCAGCGGATGATGCTGGAAGGGGGCGAGACGGTCGATTCTCGCATCGCGCACGGCTTTCGCTTGTTGCTTGTCCGCCAGCCGCAGCCGCAGGAACTGGCCGTGTTGCGGGCGGCCTTCGAGCGGGCCAAGGCGGATTTCCAAGCCGACGCCGAGGCGGCCAAGGCCTTGCTGGCCGTTGGCGAGGCCGGCTTGAATGCCGAGCTCGACGTTGCGGAGCTGGCCGCATTTACCACGCTGTGCAGCACGCTGTTGAACCTCGACGAGACAATCGTCAAAGAGTGAAACTATGAGCTTTGAGAACCATGAGCCCTGAGATTGTTCGCCAGCGCGTCGAGCGGCGAGTGACTCGCCGCCATTTTTTGAGTTGTAGCGGCGCGGGCATCGGCGCCGCGGCGCTCGCCTCGCTGTTGAACCCTGCGCAGCTTTCGGCTGCGCCGGCGCTGCATTTTGCTCCCAAGGCCAAACGCGTGATCTGGCTCACGCAGGCCGGCGCTCCGTCGCAACTGGATCTGTTTGACTACAAACCGGGGCTTGCCGAGCAGTTCGACAAGGACCTGCCCGATTCTGTTCGCAACGGTCAGCGGCTGACCGGCATGACCTCCGGGCAGAAGCGTTTCCCGATCGCCCCGTCGGCGTTCAACTTCCAGCAGCACGGCCAGTCCGGCATGTGGCTGAGCGAACTACTGCCGCACACGGCCCGGTTTGCTGATGATATCTGCCTGATCCGCTCGTTGCACACCGAGGCGATCAATCACGACCCGGCGATGACGCTGTTGCAGACCGGGCATCAGATCGGCGGCCGGCCGGCGTTCGGCGCCTGGGCGGCGTACGGACTTGGTTCGGAGAATGCCGACCTGCCGGCTTTTGTCGCGCTGATCTCGCGGCCCAGCGGTCCTACGAACGCGCAGCCGCTGCACGAGCGAATGTGGGGCGCGGGTTTTCTCCCCTCGCGTTATCAAGGCGTGCGATTGAATTCCGGCAAAGATCCGGTGCTGTATCTGTCGAACCCGCCCGGCATCACCGCGGCCCGACGCCGGGCGATGCTGGACGACGCCGCTGCGCTCAACCGCATGAGGTTCGCCGAGGCGGGCGATCCGGAGATTCAAGCACGCATCGACCAGTACGAAATGGCCTTTCGCATGCAGGCGGCCGTGCCGGAGTTGGCGGACGTTTCGCGCGAGCCGGCGAGCGTTTTTGAAAACTACGGTCCCGAAGCGAAGAAGCCGGGCACGTATGCGGCCAACTGCATTCTGGCGCGGCGACTGGCGGAGCGCGGCGTGCGGTTCATTCAGCTTTACCACCGCGGCTGGGACCAGCACAACAAGCTCCCCAGCGGCATCCGCAGCCAGTGCTTCGACACCGATCAGCCGACCGCCGCGCTGCTGAACGATCTCAAGCAACGCGGCATGCTGGAGGATACGCTCGTCATTTGGGGCGGCGAGTTCGGCCGCACCGTCTACTCGCAGGGCGAACTGCAGCAGGACAATTACGGCCGCGATCATCACCCGCGCTGTTACAGCATTTGGCTGGCCGGCGCCGGGATCAAGGGCGGTCACGTCCACGGGGCGACGGACGATTTCAGCTATAACATCGTGGAAGACCCCGTCCACATTCACGATCTGAACGCCACGGCGCTTTATCTGCTCGGTTTGGACCACACGCGGCTGACCTACCGCTTCCAGGGCCGCGATTACCGGCTGACCGACATCCACGGCAACGTGGTTCAGGAGATACTCGCGTAGCGAGCTTTCAGGAACCGGCGGCGGCGCCCGGTCGCCGGAGAGCCTCAAGTCTGCGCCCTGGTTGCATTTGATTGCAGGTGATATGTTGCCGGCATGAAGAGACCGCCTATTCAATTCAGCTTAAAGTCCATCTTCGCCGTAATGACGGCGATTGCGGCGTTGACGGCTTGGGGTGCAAGGATTTCCCTCGACGCCATCGCCGCCCTGACGTTTTTGGCGGCCGTGATGTCGGGATTCGTGTTCGGCGTTTTCATGATTTCATTTGCAGCGGCGGCTGCCATCGAGACTGCCGCGTCGCAGGTGAGCGGCGTCCTAGGGTGGATGCGAACCTGGCGCAGGAGCCGATTGCACGGGCGCCCGGCGAACGCGGACAAGCTCGACTGACGGTTTAATCTGCGGCGCTCAGGCGCGCTCGTAGTATTCGTCGGAGCCGAGAATGCCGGACTGGACGATGCTGGCGTCGTTATCCTGCTGGAGCCGGCCGGTCCAGTAGGTCAGACTGGCCGTGTCGGCCGGGCGGGCCAAATAGGCCAGGTAGTAGCCGTTCACCAGGTCCTGTTCGGCTTCCAGGCTGCCAAGCAGCATGTTCGCAACCTCGGTCCGCGATTGTCCCGCGGATAGTTGGGCTTCGAAGTAAGCCTCGCCCTGACTGTCCGGGTTGCGGTTCAACGCGTCCTGGTAGAGCGCGGCCAGGAAGCCTGTGGTGGCGCTGCCGCCGCGCACCTGGAAATATTCGTCCGAACCGTAAATGCTCGCTTCGATTTGCGCGTCGGTTTGTCCGGCTGCATACAGGTCCAGGAAGTGGTTCAGGCCTTGCGAGTCGGCGGAGCGATGCAGCAGACGGGTATAGAAGCCTTCAATCGTATCGGTGTGCGACTCGAGACTGTCGACGATGCCCAGGCTGACCATCACCCGCGTCGTTCCATTGTTCATCAAGTTGGTCCAATAAGCGTCGCCGGCCGGGTCCACGGCGCGGCTGAGCACGCTTTGGTAGACCTCGGTCAGAAACGACGCGTTTTGCACCGGCGTGCTGGGCGCGATCCAGGGACCGAACGTCGCCGTTACGCTATCCTGGTTCAAGAGTTCGAGCGAGGGATTCTGACCGCCCTGGTCGTCGTAGGCGATAGCGTAGGCTTTGCCGCCAATGAAGATCTGCGTGCCGTTGATCTGCTCGTCGTGCAGAAACCTGGCATACAGGTTGGAGGTTTCGCCTGCGGGATAATAGTTGGCGGAATCCTGCCACTCGGCCGTGGTGTTGTACTTGTTCGCGATGCCGCGGTTGAGGGCGGCGACGATCTGGTTTTCGAGATTTCCCAGAATGGTTTTGTTCGTACCGGTCTCGCCCTGCCCTGCGGCGTCTGTGAACACTCCGTCGTTGCCGAAGACCATACTGCCGGCCGTCTCCGTCGAACTGGCATGCCACTGCATGGCCGGCGGCCTGCCGACATAGGAAACCGAAGACAACGAAGAAGACGTCGGGGCGTTCGTGGAGAAGAACGGCTCGTACACGTACAGCGTGATGCCGTCAGCGGTATCCGTGAGTATCAGGACATTGTAGGTGTGCATCACGCTGTCGCTGCCCATCGCGGAATGCGTGCCGCGCGAACTGGTGAAATTGTAGGTGTGGCCGCTTACCGTCGTGGAGAGCGACAAATTCGTGGAACCGGTTTCGAACAGTTCCTGGATGGCGCTGTCGATTACATAGCCCAGCCCGTCGGATTGCGTGATGGTCTTTTTGCCCGGATTCAGAATGCGAAGCGGCTGGGACGGGTCGCTCGAAGGAATGAGCAGTTCGCCGTACGGAGTGCCTCCGAGCTGCGTGCTGTAGTCGCTGAAGATCGCGTCGCGGGCCACGTTGGTCGAGAGCGTCACGCCCACGGATGTATTTTGAGGCGTGCCGTTGTTGTTATTCTCTCCGGTCAGTGTGATCGGAAAGCCGAACTGGTCGACCTGCGAGGTATTGATATTCACCGAGGGCAGGTGCCGGAGACCGCCCGGCACGCTGTTGTCCACCCCGTTGGCGTCCATCGTCAGTTCGAAGTAATCGTAAATGTCCGTTGCGCTGGCTGGATCGGGCGTGCTGACGCCCAGGTCGCCGTGACTGTTTTTCACGACGGTAAGCTGCGGCGAGGAGCCTACGCCGAAGAAGAAGCGAGCCGAGTTGATCGGCATGTAGGGCAGCAGGATCGTGCTTGATCCGCCCGGGGCGGCGATGGTGTAGGTGGGTAGCGCCGCGCCCAAAGTGAGGTTGGAGATGGGCGAGAATTTGCCGCCGCTGCCGTCGGCGTTCGGAGAATCAAGGTAATAGAAAGAGGCCGGGTCGTTCGGGCTCGACCAGTACATGGCGTACGTGATTGTGCTTTGCGCGCCGCTGGACAGCTTGGTCTCGTTCTGCAGGACGTACTGGAACGTCTGATGGGTGGCCTGATAGACCGCGGCGTACGTCGTGTCGAGCGCTCCGGTCGAGTCCGTGGCGCCGACGTTGAACGGATCCGTCGTGACGACAGCGCATCCGGTGAACGAGGTGTCGGTCTTGTTCGAGTACTGAACGGTCGCTACGCCGTTGGTGGTTTCGACGAACAGATATCCGCTGGTTGTGAAGTCGAGCGTCGATTTCACATTCAGGGTGGACGGTATGGACGAAGAGGCGGCGGTAAAGACTGTCGCCGGTACGACGGCCTGAGCGACGTCCGTGAAAGAATCTGTCGCCTGGTTGATCGTCGACGTCCCGGCCGAGTTGGTCACCGTCACGTCGTAGTCGCCCTGCGCAAGATCCGGAACGGTCGCGGAAACCTTCGAATCGCTGATAAACTGGAAACCCGCGGCGACCGTGGAGACGCTCGTGGCGCGATTGACGAAATTCACTTGAGATGACGCCGTAAACCCGGTTCCGCCAATCGTCACGGTCTGCCCGGTGGCGCCATAGGGGGTGACTGAGGTCACCGTCGGCGGCACGACGGAAACCACGGAATAGGTCGTGTTCGGGGGATCGACCGTCGATGAACCGTCGGAATTGGTGACGATCACGTCGTATGTTCCCAGCGGCAAGGCGGGTTGCGTGACCTGAAGCTGGATGTTGTTGATCGTGACGGCAACCCCCGTTCCCGCCGTGTGCGAGCCGTCAGCGTGGCTCACGAAATCGACCGTAGGCAGGTTGCTGGACGTGCCGAAGTTCTGGCCGTTGACGGTCAGCACCGTGCCGCCGGCGGGAAGGCCTTCGGCCGGAGAAGGCGCGACGATCACCACGCCCGTTGGCGCGGCCAGCATGCGGCGAGATTCGAGCTGTTCAACGCCCAGATGCGGCGATTGATTCCGGAAACGGCGCCGTGCAGCGCGCCCAGGCAGAGAAAAGATCGCAGGCTCCGGCATGGCGGGTCTCTCAGATCTGCTCAGAGAAGCAAAAAAAAGGAATGCGGAGGCGGCTTATCCCTGAAACGCAGCTTCCGGTCTTGTGGACGGCCAGTGGGGCGGGAGTGAGTGAGCCGCCAGGCAGGCGCCAGCAGACCGCAAGGCCCCCACGGCTCGCGGTTGCGGCGGCGCGAATTCGGAATGCGTCGTCAACGGCGCTGCGTCGCGCAGGCAGCGCTTGCTGTCATAATCGGTTCAACCACACCCTCCGCTTGAGTTTCCCTCGGAAGCGCATTTGCTTATCGTGCTCTCGCCGCGGCGCGCGGCAATGGAGCCGAGGGATAGAGGGATATTCTATTGATCTGCTTCGTCTGCTTTCGAGGCATCCGCCAATTTGGCGGCGGCCAGTCGACGGACGGCGCTGTCGGCGGCGGAATCGCGCAGCGCGACGCGGAGGAATTCTTGAGCCTGCTCGGATTTGCCCAAGGCCAGGAAGCGATGCGCGAAGAGATAGGCCAAGGGGGCGCGGTAGTCCGGCGGCAGCGAGTCGGCCACGCCGCCCCAGCCGAGGAAATTGGTTACTCCTTTCCATGTCATGCCTACGCTTGTGAGCTGCGGCGCCGAGAGCGAGCCCTGCAGGTAGCGCTGGAGCGAAGCGTCCATCAGCTCCCAAACGACTTGTTCCTGCTCGCTGTTCCATTGGCCGCCGAAGGCGCCCTGATGAGCAAGTTCGACCGCCAACAGCACGGCCGGCAAGCGAACGTGGTCAGCCATTGAAACTTGCCGGAAGGCAATCTGGCGGGCCGCCTCGCGTCCGCGGTCCGTTCGCCACATATTCTGCAGGACGGCGGGCGGCACGCGCACGAAATCTTTCATAATTCCGATGGGCGTCCCTGACGAAAATGCCGCGATCAGTTGAGCTGAGAGACTATCCGCTTGCCGTTCGGACATCTCGCCCGAGAGCGAGCCCATGATCAGGGCCGCCACCACGACGCTGCCGTTCTTTGAAGCCAGCTCGCTGAAGTCGACGGACGATAGCCCTTCACGCCAGGCTTCGAGCGAGCCGGCGACATCTCCGCGTCGCTCACGCAGCAAGCCGCGGACCAACGAGCCGGTCACGAAAATCGGCGATTCGCGATCCGCAACGCTCTGGAACCACCGTTCGGCGTCGTGTTCGGCTTCGTCCCAACGCCCGAGACCGGCCAGCACGCGCGAGCGCGCGAGCAGCAATCGGTTGGAGTCTGGGAGGTCGCCGTAGGCGCCGGACAAATACTGATCGACGCGCGTTAAGGCCTCTTCGCCGCGACCGGCGAGCGAGAGCAGCCAACAGTACTCGTCGACCCAGTTGGTAGCGCCTTCGCGCTCCCATTGTCCCCCTTGGCCGACCATCTCCTTGGCCAGCGACAATGCCTCTTCGAGGCGACCGGAGACTTCGAATGCTCGCAGCAATTGCAAGCGGGCGGTGTAGTGGGGATGCGAGAGCGAGCCTAACAGGTTCTCTACTTCGACTGCGCTCCGCATCCGCGCAATGCGATTGGGCGCCGCCTTGAAGAGCGAAAAGCCAATCGCCTGCTGCTCGTATTGCCCGAGAATTTCTGCTCGCAGACCCGCGGGGATCAACGCTGCGAGCTGTTCGAAGCGATATCGCCCGCGGAGCCGCTCCAGCACGGCGTCGGCTTCGTCGAATTGTTGCAGACGCAATGCCTCCGCCCACAGGCGGCAGGCTGCGAGCACCGGCCAGCGATCGCCTGCTTCAACGGCCAATTCTTGCAGTCGCTGCCGCGCCTCGGGACGCTCCAGCGCAGCCAGGCAAAGCGAGGCTTTGAACCGCGCTTCCTGGGCTGCCGCCGTGCCTACCGAAGCGATCTGTTCCGACTGGTAGGCTTCCAAGGCTTCGATGAAGAGTTGCTGGCTGTAAAGTTCGTCGCCTCGCTCCAGGGCGCTGCTCACGACAGGAGGCTGTTGCCGGCGTCCTCGCAGTGCCGAGAGTTTCGCCTTCGGCGGCCAAAGCAGGGCGAACCGTCCAGGCTGAGCACGGCTGATGGGAAAAATGTCTTGAAAGACCAGCGGCTCCTGATCGTTGACCTGCACCCAGACCCGTTCGGCCGTCCGCCCGGCGAACAGTCGCAAGGGACCGTCGGGCAAGGCCGAAGGCTTCACGATTCGATGGGCAAGCCGCGTTCCGCCTCGCGCGATCTCAAGTATCAGGTTTTGTAGCTTGCCGCCGGCGGCGGCAAATGTAGGCGGCGGCGCTTGGAACTCGGGGACATTGTATTCGGGCGGCTTGACGTCGACCCGCAAGCGGAACACGTAGCCGGAATCTGCGCCTGCTTGAGGCGGAAGGTCGCTTGCCGTCTGCGACGCCGATGAATCCTCGAGCGTATTGAAAGCCAAGCCGATCTCCGGCGACTGCCGCCATGAAGGATCGAATAGCGCCTCCAGTTCGATGTTGCCCGGGCTGGCGATGCGAGTCGTGACCAGCCGCGAGAGCGATCGCCAGCCGTAATCCTCGCTCGGGACGACGTAGCCGCCGACCGCGGATTCGACCTCTCCGCCGAATACGGCTTCGAGGGGCGAGCCCGGCAGTTCCAGCACCGTCTCCCAGGCTCGCTGCCGTTCTGCGAAGGCTTGCCGCAAGGGACGTTCGAGTTCCGGCGCGTGGTCGTGCAAGACCTGTAAAGCTCGCTCGATCCGTTGCAGCGCGTCGTCTTCCAGCGTTGCCCTGCGCAGCAGGGCGTGCTGGCGCTCCGCGAATCGCCGATAGAGTCGCTCCCGTGCCGAGGCCCCCTGCCCTGGCGAAAGGAGATCCAACCGGGACGCGGTCATTTCCAGGCTTGCCAGGCGCTCGTCGCTGAATTCCGTAGCGTCGAGTCCCGCTTCGAATTCCTGGTTAAGCTGCGCCAGTTGCCGGCTTTTGCCCGCGTGTATCGCCAAACCGGCTGCCAGGAGCAGAGCCGCGGCCGCCGCCGCCAGCGAGGCAATGACCGCCGGACGGCGCCGAGCCTGCCGCCAGAGACGCGTGACGCGGCCCGTCCGCCGCGCTAAGATCGGTTCGCCCGCGCCGAACCGCTCCAGGTCGTCCGCCATCGCCGCCGCGGACTCGTAGCGGGCCGTCGGCTCCTTGGCCATGGCCTTCAGGCAGATGGTCTCCAGGTCGGGATGAATCTTCGCATTGATCGTTCGTGGAATGGGCGGCTCATCGCACTGCACCTGACGCAACACGCTGCCAGTCGGGCCGCTGAACGGCGGGTTTCCACACAGCAACTCGTACAGGATGGCGCCTAGCGAGTAGATGTCAGAGCAAGGGCCGACCGCGGCGAGCTGGCCCGCGGCCTGCTCGGGCGCCATGTACGCCGGCGTGCCCATGACCTGGCCGGTTTGCGTGAGTTGGCTGTTCTCATCGCCTAGTTGCTTGGCCAACCCGAAGTCCGTCAGCACCGGCGAATTGCTTTCGGCATCGACTAGCACGTTGCTGGGCTTGAGATCGCGATGGATTACGCCGCGCCGATGTGCGTACTCGACCGCCCGAGCGACGGCGGCCAGCCACTCGGCGGCTTGGCGCGCCGTCGGTTCACGACTCGTGCGCCACTGTCTGAGCGTCTGGCCGCGAATGAAGTCCATGACGATAAACGGCCGGCCGTCGAGTTGCCCGACTTCATGAATGGCGCAGATCTGCGGATGACGCAGTTGGGCCGCGGTGCGGGCCTCGCGCAAGAAACGCTCCTGGTCATCTTCGCTTGCAATCACGTGCGGCAGCGGCATTTTGATGGCCACCGTCCGGTTCAATACGAGATGCCGCGCTTCGAGCACTTCTCCCATGCCGCCGCGCGCCACGCGCCGCAATACCTCGTAGCCTGCGATTTCCGGCAAGGCCGCCTTGGCCGGGCGGAGGGGTTCGTTTTCCGCGGAATAGGAGGCCGTAGGCGTATCTGCTGCGCTCAGGTCGTTCGTGCCTGCGGAAGCATCGCCCTGGAAAGGAGGCGTCTCGACCGGGTCCGTCTGTTGGTACGGTTGCGTGAGCTCGTTGGCAGCCGATTGAGGGTCGGCGCCGGCGGGAGATCGGTTTCGGTCGTCCGGAGGACGCGGAGTTGTCGGCATCGCTGGCAAGCCCC